>JAGXSC010000043.1 GCA_018334075.1 Actinomycetota bacterium | reverse complement strand
AGAGCTTTCCTAAGGGTTATATCCTTGGCAAGAGCCTTCGCGGCATCGCGGAGTTTTTCTCGATTCTCCTGTTGCTTATTCTTGCGCGATTTACCTGAACACTCTTCGCCAATTCTCTCAGGAGCTTTGTATCCTGACAGCTTGGCGACATGGTTATCCCACAGTTGCCTTGCCTCGTCGTCCTGCCATCCGTGGAAAGAGAACAGATTGTGCCACATGACAAGTGTATCCAGCAAAAGATCGACACGTCCTTCTTCATCCAGTTTTTCTTTAATGCCACCAGGCTTGATCTTTTCGTTAGTAATGAGGTAATGAGCGATTCGTGCCCGGTCGCCATGGCGCTTGAGCGCGAGGCGCATGGTGCGACCGGCAGAGGACATCAGTTCGTCGACAGGGAGCGATGGTTTGCGGACCTCGCCATCGTCTGCGTCCATAGGTGCGGTTCGGCCCACTTCCGCTTCCAGTTGATAAACCTCCCGGACCTCTTCGTCGGATGCCTTGCGAACCCCTTCCTCCTCGCCCTGAAGCTTGATGAGAAACTGGCGGTCCAGGCGCGCCCATGGGGCGGGATGCTGTGTGCCGTCTGGCAATGTGTCCGCGCCGATGCGGCGATAGACCGTGGTCTCCTCGATCACGACTTGATTGTCCTTCTTCTGCTTCGTCGCTTTTCTCTTGAGATGCAGGTAAAGATTGCTCGCTTTCGGCGCTTCATGCCCGGCGATCTGACACGCTTTCTTGACCTGCTCAGCGCTTACCGCCTCCCATACCGCGCACGCTGCGGCGTGGCGGTGGCCGAGATCGACAGAAAGCACTCGTATGCCGGGTAGACGGGAAAGACAATGTTTGGCCAACCCCTTGCGGCCCTCTTGATTATCAGAGTGCCAGAACGGATAAGCCAGCCCACGCCATTCATTCTTGGAATTCGATGGCGTAGCAACAATTTCACCGTTTTTCTGATCCAGCTTCAGGTCGTTTGTTGTGGCATAGTCGAGCCACGGACCTTTTGGCTGCAGCTTTGCCGAGAAAGTAACCAACCAGCGGATGTGGTCCATCATTCCGGACATCCGGCGGTTGCGCTCTTCGGCTGACAAACTGAGGTTGTCCCTTACGGCGGCAATGGCCTCCAACTGCTGCCTTGGTGCCTGCAACCGACCATTCCAGTCTTTTTGCTCAAAGAGCCCCGCGATATTCACTTCATCATTTTTGGTCACATTTGAGGCGGCTCGTCCCAATCTATCTGCGCGGGTGACCTCGGAAGCTCCATTTCCCTGGGCTTCTTGGTCGAGAGCCAGATCACGCGCAAGCCTCTTGGACTGCCAGCGCAAGGAAACCGGCTTAATCTCACTCCCGGTCCAAAGTGTTACCGAAAGCGCGTTTGGATTGGGGGACTGCCTGTTTTTATGAATCTCAAAGCAGATGTCCCAACGAGAGTTCCCGAAATCACAGAAAACAGGATGCAAAAGCGCATCAGGGTGGCGGTACGACGGTACCTTGAAGTCCCGCTTTTTGAATTCCGCCTCAGTTGCGAGAACGTAGTCAATCAACGGCTGAGGATCGGTAGCTTTCGCGGGATATCCGTCTTTGTGCCAAACGCATAATGCATCGTCTTCGGCGAGGGCCTCAAAAAGCTGGATATCGCCGAACTTATCAATCTCGGGATCATCCTGCAGCTTCCGAGCTTCGCTAATTCGATCTTCGCAACTGCTGCATGAGCTCTTAGCCCACGCAGCAACAACTTCTTTCCACCCGCCCAGCGCTCGTCGACGTATACGATACGGCTCTAGTGCGCCGGACGCGAGCGAGCGTTCCAGACAGAAGGAATCCAGCCAATTCCTCGCTGGTGTCGGGACCTTGGCTATTTTTTTAGCATCTTCTTCAAACCGGCGGCGCTCCGCCTCAGCACGCTTGACCCACGTGTGGGCCAGCGAAACACGGCGGGCCGCATGGTCAAGCATAACGGCGAACTCGGAATGCCTGGCCGAGCCTCCATCTTGTAAGTAGGTGAACCCACAAGCTGCCTCCACGCCATTCAGGATGGCGTCGGAGTAGGGTCGTTGCCCCTTCGATCCGGTATTCTGCTCGCACTTTAGGGAATCTGTGGTCGCTTTATCTTTCAGACTCTCAAGGTCTTGTTGAGTAACGGCGGTTTTGGTGTCGAGCCCCTTGAGAAGGTTGCGCGTTGCGCTCTTGTAACCGGGACCGCTGATCAGACCAAGCACGCCCTTTAGGTCTTCCGACGCAGGAATGAATTCACTAAGGGCGACTGCGAGATTATTGATTGCCTCATTCCCGGTCGTGCCCACTTGAGCATTGTCAGTCCACGCCGCGATCCTCTCATAGACTTTGGCCATGTGGCTGAAGTCCGCTCCTTTACCGGTGCCGAACCGGCTGCTGAGCCATTGCCCTGCCTTCTGGACGAGATCTTTCGCCTTCTCTTCTTGCTCTACCTCCGAAGATTCATCTTCGGAGATTTTCACTGGGGCCAGGTAAGCATCACGGCTTCCGAAGAAGCGTTCCAGCATGTCCCATGCCTCCTCGCGTGTGAGTGAGGAGCCTACTGTTGACTTGACCGCATCATCGAACGCCTTGCTCCGGTTGACCCAAACTGCGTCATCGCGGATGGCAGCGCTCAGGGAAGCCGAACAATCATTCTTCCACTCCTTAATTTCGCTATTCGCAAGGCCCCTGCTTTTGAGAATTTCTTCAAGCGCCGCGACAACCTTGCTGTTGCGATCTTCAGCGACCTCTTCACCGGACGCAATGATGTGACCTACCGGAGCACCAATTTTCGACTCCACCGAAAGCCATGACAGGGCTAACAGAATACGTCGCGCCTTGCGTTCCTCATCGGTCCGATCGCGGTCAGGCTTTCCTTTACCAACTTTGACCTTGGCATCCGCCAGAGTGTGGTCCAGTCCTCCGCGTAGTGTAAGTAGCCAGTCACCGAACTTTTTGGCTCCTTTATTGACTCCTTCGTGGGTCTGCCAGAGCGCTTTGCGCCAAGAAGTATTACTAGGGTCAGTTCCACGGAGCCGAAGTGTGTAAGCGCGCCGGGTGACGGGTGGCTTATCTTGCTGTGGCATTATTGACCTCTTTCCCCAGTTGAGAGTCCTCGACCTTTTTGTCCGCCTGTCTCCTCGACAGGGGTGTCATCCAATTCGCTGCGAAGGACATCGAGTTTCGATGACGCAGTCATTGTCAGACGGTTATCCGCTTGTTTTTGGTATTTAATGGAGTGTAACCGAGTGAAGGCTGTCGAGGCCAGCCGGAGGCGCCGAGGGGTGGAGGGGGGATCTACATAGTGCGGAGGAGGAAGCGGTCAGCTTTCATCCACGCCCCTCAATGACCGCTGAAGTTCAGCGGATTAAATTTGGCTCCCCGGGTAGGACTCGAACCTACAACCCTCCGGTTAACAGCCGGATGCTCTGCCGATTGAGCTACCGAGGAGTACCTTGAAGTGACCGAAAGTGGATTATACGGAAGCCTGCGGCCGACCGCAACAAATCAGAGCTAATGACGCAAGATCACAAAAACTTTTTCAACCTGCCGTTTCGTAGGGTAGACTATTTCCTCGCAATGGTCGCGTTGCGGATTGGGCCCGTAGCTCAATGGTGGAGCAGGGGACTCATAATCCCTTGGTTGCAGGTTCGAATCCTGCCGGGCCCACCAAGGAATTCCAATGACTAGATTTCGTGAATTACGCAGGGGTCGTGTGCGAGCAGCCCGTTTTTCGGGAATCTCGCCGTCGATTCTGATCATCGCGTTACTTATTGTCGCTGCTGTCAGTGTTCTCGGCATGCGAGCATTGCTGGCTGATAATAGCGAAGGTGAGCCAGCAGGCGTCTTGGAATCGCGGATCGATGCCGATGCGACACCCTCTGCCAGGCCTGACGCGATGGCAAGCGCTGAGGGCACCGCCGCTCTCGCTGTCGAGGTGCCGTCTGTTACAGGGAGAGCTATCGAGGAGGCAGAGGCTGTTCTCGGCGCTGCCGGACTGGTAGTTCAGCGAGTTTCAGCTACAAGCTCGGCATCTTTTGGTTCGGTTGTCGACCAACATCCACCCGCAGGGTCGATGTTGCCTTCAGGTGGGACTGTAATGCTCGGCGTAGTCGGTCACGGTGAGGCACAGCTCGATCTCTCCGGCTTTATTGTGTGCATAGATCCAGGCCATCAGTCTCGCTCGGATCAATCGCCTGAGCCTATCGGTCCGGGTGCGAACGCCACAAAACCGCGGGTTCTCGGCGGAACCACCGGGGTCGTGACACGGATACCCGAATTCGAAATCGCGCTTCAGATATCGATGAACCTCAAGCAAAGGCTTGAGGCGGCAGGCATTCAGGTCGTGATGACGAGGCAGACTAACGATGTGAACGTATCCAACGCCGAGCGCGCTCGCATCGCCAATGCCGCCGGCGCTGACCTGTTCATCCGAATACATGCTGATGGCAGTCCGGATTCTTCTATCTCCGGCGTCAGCACCCTATATCCGGGAAGTAATCAGTGGACCGCACCGATCGCGCAGTCTAGTCGAAGGGCGGCCGAGCTCATTCACTTGGCGGTTATCTCGAGTACCGGTGCTGTCTGCCGAGGCACTGTTGCGCGTGGAGATCTTTCCGGCTTCAACCACTCTCAGGTGCCTGTTGCCCTTGTGGAATCCGGCTTTATGAGTAACCCTGTAGAGGACAGATTGCTGTCAAGCCCTCACTACCAGGACAAGATCGCGCAGGGTATCACGGAGGGCATATTCGCGTACTTCAAGGAGATTTCCAGGTGAGTTCCTACAAGAAGAAATCAAAGTGGCTTCCGGGTGTGCTGGTTCTTCTGCTCTTGCTCGGCATTGCGACATTCGCTGCTTTACGCTTTGGTATTGAGGGTCTTGCCCTGGCGCCTACCGGTCCAGATAACGTGTTGGTAGTTCTTGCGTTGCCAGGGGAGGATGGCGTGATTCTCCCTCGTGTAGCCAAGCAATATCGAGTGATCGACCAGAAGGCATATGAGGAGCCGATAGATCTGACGCGCTCACACGCGATTCCAGGCACCAGCTTTAGCCAACTGCGGGACGTCTACTCATTTGAGGGAGGCCGCGGTCTTGCCAGAGCGGTTTCCCGATCGATGCCTCTTCCAGCTTATATCGTACTCACGGTGGACGATCTCCAGACTTTACTCGGCGAGGAGCGGTTTACAATCGAGACTCCAGAGCACATGGACGTTTATGACGGAGTGCAGTTGTATACTTTTCGGCCAGGGCAGGAAATGGCGTTAGATGCGTCTCAGACGGTAGCCTTGTTTATGGGTGTCGAATATCTCTCCGAACCCTCTCGTCAAACTGTGGCTTTTGATGGTGGCCGTGAAGTTATTCGGCTGCTATCAGCGGAAAGGCTTGACTACTCTTTAGTGGAAACCGATCTAAGCCCCGAGGAGTACGAGGTGTTTCTGCAGAATCTTGTGGCGTCTGGCAACTAAGGGCGCCGAATGCTATAATTATAACTTGGAGTTCATGAAGGGGTGCTATATGCTTAAGGTAGGAATATCAATTTCTCTCATTGTGGCGTTAATCGTTCCATTCTCGGCATTCGGCACGTCTAGTTATTCGCCGAGTCCGATTTACCTCAAAGGTCTGGGCGTAAGCTCACTTTCGAGACCTTCCGTTGCGGCGCTTTCGACCGACGCCTCCCTTGCGGTAACTCTTCCGGCTTCACCTGTGAGGGCAGATCTTGTCGCTGGCGAGTGGGATCTCTACAAGGTACCCCTTTCCCAGGGCCAGCGCCTTGAGATCAGCATCACCGGTCCCGCCGCCAGTGCATTCGATCTATATCTATACTCTCCCGCATTTGAGAATTTTAATGATGTTACAGCCGTGGCTCATGCTAGTGAGGGAGGCTATCCGCGCACTATCACATATGATGTGCCTGCGGCATTAGGCGGCATGTACTTTATCGAGGTCAACGCTTTTTCTGGGTCCGGTACGTACGAGCTTTCATGGCGAGTGCGTGAGCCAGCCGAGAACATGCGCATTGATGTAGGCGCCGCAACCCCGGCCGCTATTCCAATGGAGAGAGACATTACACTAGAAGATAAATGGGGTTCCAATAGGCTTTTTGCCATTACGCTTCCTGCAAACCGGCGGGTTCAGGTCGATCTGTCAGGCCCGGCCGATGCGGATTTCGATGTTTATTTGTACGCGCCTGGAACCGGAAGCATACTGCCTCAAAATGTGAGTCCCAAAGCTTGGAGTAACAGACCAACTTCTAATGAGAGCTTCATTTTTGATGTACCAGCTGGGGTGTCGAGAACTTACTTTCTCGAAGTGCTGCGTTTCCGCGGCGCCGGGTCAGCCAGGCTAGAGGTCATCCACTATCCGATTCCGGTAGCACCGTCTGCAACACGCATATGGGGCGTGGACCGCTTCGCGACGGCCGCCGAGATTTCTCAGAGAACGTATCCTGCCGGCTCTGCTACGGCGGTGCTTGTCAACGGAAGAGAGTTTCCTGACGGCTTGGCGGCATCTTCTCTCGCCGGGGCTCTGAACGCCCCAATCCTGCTCACGGAGTTGCGCTCCTTGCCGGCATCGACTCTTACGGAGATGAGAAGGCTTCGGGTCTCAAAAGTGTTTATTGCCGGGGGAACCGGCGCGGTTTCCGACGCAGTACTAGCCTCTTTAAGGGCAGGTATTCCGGGAGTAGCAATCGAGCGCATTCCTGGTCGAGACAGATATGACACTGCCGCCAGGATCGCTGAGAAGGTGCGGACGTTGACAGGCCAAAGACCAGGTAGAGTGTTTCTTGCCTCTGGTGAGACCTTTCCCGATGCGCTTTCGCTGTCCCCGATTGCGTTTGCCACACGTGAGCCCATTATCCTTACCAGGCGAGCCATTCTTCCGCCGGCCAGTCTCGCGGCCATCAAAAATCTCAGACCCCCTGGGGGAGCGATGGATGTATTGATAGCTGGGGGCACCGGTGCGGTGGATTTGGTTCCGGCCCGTGCCGCAGCAGCAGCAGCTGGAGGTTCTGTGCTTAGAAAGTATGGAGAAAGTCGCTACGCTACATCACTCAAGATCGCAGAGTTCTTCATTGAGGGTCGCGAAGGACCATATCAACTGACTCTCGCCTCCGGAGTTACTTTTCCTGATGCGCTTGCAGGTGCCTCTCTGGCAGGTGTAAGGCAAGGTCCGTTGCTGCTAACGAGACCGTTAGCTCTGTCGCAACAAGCTCGAGATCACTTTAGATCATTCGGTTTCTTGATGAACCAGTGTTGGGTTTTGGGAGGAACTGGTGCTATAAGTCCATCCGTCTTCAATGAGGTAGCGAGTGAGGTTGCCCGAGCGCATCAGGGTCATTAGTCTATTGGCCATTAAGGGTTAAACTTTTTTGCTCTGCAGGGTACAATGAGTGGATACTTGGGAATAGAGGTTGTTCGTGAAAGAAGATAATAAATCAAGATCCGGCACCAATAAGCGCCTCGTTCTTCTTGCGGGTGCACTTGCTATTTCGCTGACACTTTTTGTCGTGGCGATATTCGCAGTTGGTGGCGCCGGTGAGGTCATGAGAATGCTGGGCATAACCCAGGATCCCGTTGCTGTTCAACCCGGACCCGAGGTACCTGGTATTCCCGATCCCGATGTGGCTCAGCAACCCCCTGGAGATCCCACCGTAACTCCAGGGGTTGAAACGACCCCCAGCGTAGATGCCACACCCGTGTCCGACCCACAAGAAGTGCCTCCGACACAAGAAGCGCCTCCTTCGGTCACAGCCGCCGCATTTCCCGTTGGCAGTGCCCAGGCGGCAATGTATCGGGAGCAGCTTCAATCACAAACCCAGATCGGTAGACTTGCAGACAACAAGATCAGGTCAATTGCAATTGGAACTGCTGTAACTGCTGGCAATCGGTCCCAAATTCCGCTAACAGTGACTTACAGGGCCGGAGGTTCTGTTTCCGGTACGATGCAGCTCGCCAGTCAGGAAGGACTTTGGTATTTTTTGAGCATTACGGCTGCCGGTGGTCGGGACATGGGTCCGAGACCCAGAACTGTTGACTCCGGTGTTGTAAACACTATCGCAACCCAGCAGGGCACCGCTGCGAACCAGCGCCTCATTCGGGAAGGGCTTCTGCAAGGGGGCTTTAGGACGGCCAGAGTCGACGGGGTATCTAAAGGCGCCGGGAGTGCTACTGTCAACGTTACCCTGCTCGGCGGCACGCTTGACAGGCAAGCCGCCCGATTCGTCTTAATTTCGAAAGAAGATAGTGGTAGGAAGTACTGGTTTATTACGCGATTTGAGTTGAAGTAATCAATAGTGGAACTTGAACTCAAAGACTTCCTGAAAATTGTTCGTACTCGAAAACTTGTGATCATCAGCGCGGTTCTGGTAGTCACCTTGACTGCGCTTGCTATAAGCTTTATTCAGCCTCCTCAGTATGTTGGTGAGTCGAGGGTATTAATCACCGAACGTGCTCCAGGGGCGGCGCTACTAGGTAATGTCATTCCGGAGATCACGGGTCAACCAGAGCGAGCCTTGGAGACCCAGGTTCAGCTTCTACAGATGCGACCTCTGCTTGAGAACACAATTCGAGAACTGAATCTGGGCGTCACACCGCGAGAGCTTGAGGGGCGTATTCAGGTCTCGGCGGTTGGAAGAACCAACATTATTTTGGTAAGTGTTCGTGACTCCGACCCAGCTCGGGCGGCCGCCATTGCAAATGAAGTTGCCGAGCAGTTTGTAAGCTGGTCTCGTGACCATCGTCGTGAGAGCATCGCAGCAGCTGTCGATCAGGTGGATGCTCGCCTTACTGAAGTCGAAGATGCGATATTGACGCTCGGCCGGAAGGTTCAAGATGAGGGTCGTACCGAGGAACTTGCTGCGGAGCTGCAAGTCGCGTTAAGCACCTATTCGTCGTTATCCCAGGAGCGAGAGAATCTCAGGATTCAGGAGCAGCTTGAGACAGGGTCGGCCAGGGTAGTTAGTCCGGCTGTCATCAATGAAGATCCGATATCTCCAAATCCGCTCAGGAACGCTATTTTGGCGCTCGCTATCGGCCTGGCTCTTGGTCTCGGCTTGGCCATGCTAAGCGAGTACCTGGACAATACTTTGAAATCTTCGGAAGAGGTTGAGAGTATTTTTGGCGCACCTGTTCTGGGCATGATACCCCTTGAGAAGCTTGAAGATACCGACCAAAAGAGATTGACGATTGTAGACCGACCAGGTTCATTTGCCGCGGAAGCTTATAGAGTGCTGCGCAACTCGTTGGACTTTGTCAACTTTGAGCACAACATCAAGACCCTGCTTATAACCAGTGCGGCGCCGGTAGAGGGGAAGTCTACTGTCTCCGCGAACCTAGCTGCTTCGCTCGCTCAAACTGGACAAAATGTGGTGTTGATCAGCTGTGACTTTCGCAGACCAACAACGGATCGCCTTTTCGGTTTGCAAAATATCATCGGGCTTTCTGATGTGCTCAGGGGAGCTCACACGCTAAAGAGTGCTCTCCAGCGCCCTGGGGACGAACATCTTTTGGTTCTGACGGCTGGAAAAATGCCGCCGAACCCTAGCGAGATCCTTGGCTCGACCAAAATGCAGGAGCTGATCGAAAACCTCAAGGAGTGGGCGGACTGGATAATACTTGATACACCCCCATTGCTTGCGGTAGCCGATGCGACGGCCTTGGCCCGCTGGGCCGACGGAACACTTATTGTCACAAGGGGTGGAGTTTCCACTCGCGATGCAGCCGTCAAAGCCCGGGACATGCTGGATATGGTTGGTGCGAAAATCATCGGATCGGTAGTATGGGGTCTAGAGGAAAAGTATGCCGAAGGCGGATATGGGTACTACGGCCAATATAGTTATTCGGCCTACTATCAGCAGCCTGAAGCGACGAACCGTTCGGGTAACAGTAAAAGAGGACATGATTCCGGGGCCAGGACCGTTGTAAATGTGCGCAACTCAACCGAGATGTCCACGCCATCGGTGTACTTCCCGCAAGAAACAGGGCTCAGAAAAGCTATTAGGACTGCGCAGCGGGTGGTAGTTGGCGTACTCGGGGTTACCCTGGTTTTGATTGTGGTGGCAGCAGTTTTGTACATCTTCGACCATGCTTTTGGTTGGCAGATCATCGAGAATCTTGTTGAGCTGCTGCCCTGATTGCTAGTCATACTACACGAATTATGCCCTTGCTTCTTTGCTGCGGATCATCAATACGATTAGGGTGACCGCTGTGATCGGAAGCACGAATCCTAACATCGCGTTGGTGTATGTGGGCAATATCGCATGCTGCATTGCGGCGAAGATCAAATAGATTACGTATGCGACATAAAACGACAGGAACAGCGCACCGTTCCATCTCGATATCAGGTGCCGATACGCAAAAATTGGCAAGCATGCAATCGCGACAGCGATCATGACCGGAATATTGAAGAACAAGGCAGCATCACTCACGGCGAGGCCCCCTGGGGTGAAGATTGAGGTAATCCCAAGGATGCACAGTATGTTGAAGATGTTGCTCCCCACAACATTTCCAACCGCGATGTCTTTTTCGCCTCGCAACGCAGCTATGATTGATGTAGCGACCTCAGGCAGGCTTGTCCCTGCCGCGATAATCGTAAGCCCGATGATCAGCTCGCTTATACCGAGCAGCTGAGCGAACACAACGGCTCCGTCGACGAGCCAGTTAGAGCCCGCCACCAGCATTATCAGGCCCACAACTATAAGGGCGATCTGAACGGGAACTTTCTCGCTAAGAAGTTGGGCTCGGCTTGAGTCGCTGCCGAACTCGCGCTCATACTCCGAGACGACATCACCAGTCTCATTGCGGCTTTTGATAATGGCAAAGGCGGTGTAGCCAATAATGCCCAGGAACAGGATCAAACCATCGAGTGCACTGAGTCTTCCATCGAGAGCCATCACCAGGAGCAACATGGAGACCGCTATCATGATTGGGACTTCCAGGCGAACTAGCTGCTGAGATACTGTCAATGGGGCTAGAATCGCAGAAATTCCAAGGATCACCAAAATGTTGAAGATGTTGCTGCCCACTACATTACCCAGGGCTATGTCACCCTGTCCCGCCAGGCCGGCCTGCAAGCTGACAGCCAACTCCGGCGAACTGGTGCCAAGGGCGACAATCGTAAGGCCGACCACAAGGGGGGATATCCCTATCCGATGAGCTAATTTCGCCGAGCTTCTTACCAGTAGCTCGGCACCAGCGACTAGCAGTATCAAACCAACAACAAATAGAACCACCACTGATATGTCCATGCACGCCTCTCAGAAAATGTGATTGCAGCAAATAAGCAAACGATATACTATAAATGCGTAAAAATTATAACAGTATCCGATCTGTGGGGGTATTATGGGTGGAAAATTGTTGTCGGTAAAGAACGCTTTAATTCTCGGAGTGTCCGGGCTTTTTATCGGGGGAGTCGCGTCTTGGCTTGTAAGTCAGGGCAACCCTGGCAGCATGGGTCTTTGCATAGCTTGCTTTCTGCGGGATATAACCGGGTTTTTTGCTGGATCGATCACTAATCAGGGAGCAACGGCGTATATAAGGCCTGAAATCATCGGGATCATCCTGGGTGCAATGGGCGCCGCCCTTACTGCCGGTGAGTTTCGTGCGCGCGGCGGGAGCAATCCGCTACTTCGCTTTGTGCTTGGCTTCATATTTATGGTTTCGGCTTTGATCTTCCTCGGATGCACAGTGAGGGCATGGTTGCGTTTGGCTGGAGGGGATCTCAATGCGATTTGGGGAATCCTTGGGATTGTAGCTGGGGTGGTCGTTGGGGTGTTTTTGTTGAGGAGGGGCTACTCTTTGGGCCGGTCAAGCAATACTGCATTTCCACTTGGTTTACTATTGCCCGGAATTGCGATTGCTCTGTTGGGCTTTGGTCTTTTGGCGAATATGGATATACGTCCGGATTTCACCACTCAAACAAGACAGGGGGCACTTGCGACCGGCGATGCTCCACCTGCGGTGATAATCAAAGATGCCGGCCAGGTGTCGGAGGTAATTGCACCTCCAGGGGCTACTGTTGCCGATGGCTCCTCAATTGTCGCTAATGACGGTAGAGTAGTGGCAAGCGCCGAGTCTGTCAGCAACGCTCGGCCGCAGCCAGGTGGCAGAAGAGCCCCATTTTTCATTGCGCTTTTTGCGGGATTGGTGATAGGGGTAGTTGCTCAGCGTAGCCGTTTTTGCTCAATTGGCGGTATACGCGATGCAATTTTCGTTCGGCGCTATGACCTTCTCCTTGGCGTGGGTGGATTGTTAGTCGGAGCGTTTGTGGTCAATCTCATCTTTGGGCAGTTCAAGTTGGGCTTTGAGGGTCAGCCAGTCGCTCATATGGACGCACTCGGCAGCTTTGCTGCCATGACAATAGCTGCGCTAGCAGCAATGATGTTGGGTGGTTGCCCATTCAGGCAGGTGATAATGGGATCTGAGGGAGATGGGGATGCATTTGTGGCGGTGATGGGGATGCTGGCCGGCGCTGGATTTTCCCATTGGGCGCAGTTAGCCTCCTCGGCAAAAGGGCTTGCGCCTATGGCCTGGGTGGCGATGGGCGCAATGGCGGCACTGCTCCTGATTATCGCATTTGTTTTCAGGCGCACTGACGTGACCGGGAAAGGGTGCTCTGGGTGAGCGGAGCCGCTGCGGCTAATCTTTTGTTGCTCTTCGATGACATCTCGGATGCGATAGCTGCGGACTCCGCCCTTAAGGCTTCAGGGCATTCGGTGTCGCTGGTGGCACCTCCCTTTGATGTCAGAGCCGGATGCGATCTGGCCCTCTCCATACCTTCAGGAATGCAGGATGGAGCCATCGGTCAGCTTATGGAGTCCGATATTCGGGTAACCGGGGTCGTCACTCTGGACAAAGGGGCGACCCATCTCACCGAAATCGTCGTTTTTGTTGATTTTGGGGAGTGGCTGATGGTGCGAGCGGGAAACATGAAAATAACCGCCGAGAAGCGCTCCGGTCTGATAGTCAACGTAAGTGGCGGCGGGTGCCCTGACATTCCATATCTGAGTGATGAGCTGGTTGGACTGACTTTGGGTCAAGCGCCACGACCACGTGAGCTAGGCGATACGATCTGCGGCTTGATGCTCGACCGAGCCTTCATTGAGATCAAAAACTGTCCGGGAATGGCTTCTCGTTGAATATTTTGGTCGCAGGGACATATCCCGTGGCATGTGGCAAGCTTCTAGAAGGCGCCGCGTCGATTGACTCCGCTGGGAGGCTCGCCGTTTCTGGAGATCCGCTTCCTTTTGGACCTGGTGTCTCGGCGTTGCTTGCCGCTGTATGTAAAACATCTGAGCTTCTCGGCGGTAGTCCGCCACATGCGTTGCTTGCTGGTGATATAGGCCGAGGGGACGGCTCTGCCGAGATATATACCCAGGTTGCTGAAGCAGCCAGACGTCTTTCCTCGGATATAGTAGTTTTTCACTACCTGAAGCCGGTAATGTCGCTGATGAGTATTGCGTGCGAAGAGCTTCTGTCAAATTCGCCCTCGACACTTTTACTTGCTGATGCCGGAGGAATGTATGCAGCTAAGGCGGCTGGATTGAGCAGGCGTTTTGAGTTGATGACACCTGATGTGGGGGAGATAGGGTTTCTGGCGGATCCGGATATCTCTCATCCGGCCTATGCGTCGCCTTTTCACGCTGGCAGCCAACCGTTCGATCCGGCTTGTCTGGCTCGCCAGGCTTGGGAAACCGGTGGATCGTCGAATACACTAATAGTCAAGGGCCAGACAGATTACATTGTTCATAGAGGAAGCACCGTCCACGTAATCGATAATCCTTCCGTACCCGCCCTTGAGGCTATTGGCGGTACCGGTGACACGTTGAGCGGTATCGCCTGTGCGTTGATCGCTGCTGGTTACTCTTCTCCGGACGCCGGGTATATGGCATGTGTATTGAATCGTCAGGCAGGCCTGGTTATGCAAGCGACTCCCGCGATGCGCGCCGCCGATCTGGTTCAAGCTTTGCCTGAGGTGGTCTACCAGTACGGCTTGCCGAAGCCTTAAGGATTGCAGAGCTGACATCTGCCCGCGTCGGCCCGGGCATCATCACTTGCTTCCCGAAGCTCAGTATGGGCGCATTTCAGACACGCATAAACGTCAGTTGCTGGCTCACTGGTAGGCGTGCCGCAGTTGGCACATGGCAGGCTGCCGATTCTTTTTGTGATCCAATAACCAGGAGTCGCGCACTTAGGGCAAAGGGAAGAGAGCCTGGCGGCCAGGTCCTCGGCGGCCTGTGCGATCACGGCCATACGAGTGGGATTGGCATGGGCTCTCACATCGGTCTCGATGAAAGCAAACCCGTTGCTTGACTCGCGGATAGCCCATCCTAGCGCCTCGGCCAGATCGTCATCGGAGCTGATGCCTTTGATTATCCTGCTGTCTTTCTCGCTTTCCGGCCTGACTACCAGATGACTTTCTGGAAAGTTCACTCTGGAAGCAAATACCTGCGCCTCTTTTAGGTTATCGGTTAGCAGATGAGCGAAGTTGGCTTTGCCTTGTGCGGTACCTACTACCTCGAGCTCGTTTTCGGAATCAAGGAAAACCAGCACCTCGACGTTCCAGGGTATGAGACCGACCATTGGATCGGGACCGAAGGAACCTTCGCTTGCCATGCCTAGCGATAGCCCAGAGATATCCATTCCTAGGCGCGCCTTTTCGCAAGCGACCTGAAGTTGGGTACTCTGCCGAGGAATCTCTCGGGTAAAGGTGCCGAGCGAGTCGGTGTCGAAATCGCGGATAGTTTCGACTATGCAGCCCAGCGCCTCATGAAGCACCGGTTGAATCACGCGCTCTTTGAAATGACGCGTGAGCAACGCCACACGCTTGCCGAAATAGATTGACTCTTGCGCCAAATTGTCTTCCCGTCACTCGGACGATAGGTATGGCCATCGCCAGTTTTGTATTACAGGGAGGTCCTCTCCGTATCTGTTGATGTACTCGCGGTGTTCAACCAGTGCGTCGCGGATAAACTGTCCGGCATATCCGGCGATTGGAGCAAGCGCAGGAACCCGGTCGATCACATCTCCAAACAAATGATACCGGTCGAGGTCGTTTCTTACAGCCATGTCGAAGGGAGTGGTTGTCGTACCCTCCTCCTTGTAACCGCGGACGTGAAGATTTTTGTGGTTGGTTCTTCTGTAGGCTAGCCTGTGGATCAACCAGGGATATCCGTGGAACGCAAAGATAATCGGCGCGTTCACTGTGAAAAGAGCGTCGAACTCCTTGTTCGACAGTCCATGAGGGTGCTCCTCCGGCGGCGAGAGGGTCATCAGGTCTACGATGTTGACGACCCTGACCTTCAATTCAGGGGCCCACTCGCGAAGGAGGGCGACTGCCGCGAGTGTTTCGAGAGAGGGTATATCACCGCAGCATGCCATTACAACATCCGGATTCTGGCCGAAGTCATTGCTTGCCCACTGCCAGATACCGACGCCCGTGGAGCAATGCTTTATTGCCTCATCCATAGTCATGTATTGAAGACTGGCTTGCTTGCCCGCAACGATGACGTTGACGTGGTCTCGGCTTCGCAAGCAGCGGTCGGTTATCACGAGTAGGGAGTTCGCATCCGGCGGAAGATATACTCGGATGACATCGCCTTTCTTGTTGACGACGTTGTCGATGAATCCAGGATCCTGATGCGAGAAGCCGTTATGATCCTGGCGCCACACATGCGAAGAGAGAAGGATGTTTACCGACGATATAGATGCGCGCCAGGGGATTTCATGTGTTGCGACCTTTAGCCATTTGGCGTGCTGATTGAACATCGATGTGATTATGTGAGAGAAAGCCTCGTAGGTGTTGAACAGGCCGTGCCTCCCCGTGAGCGTATATCCCTCAAGCCATCCCAAACAGGTGTGCTCACTTAGTATCTCCATGACCCTGCCGTCGGGCGCGAGGTTCCCTTCATCGCTATCGACGGGGAGCATCTCGGCCATCCATGTTTTCGGGCTAGCTTCATATATCGCGCCCAGTCGGTTGGAGGCAGTTTCATCTGGCCCGAACACCCTGAATGTGGAGCTATTTGACGCCATGACATCACGAAGGAGCTTTCCCATAGCTGCAGTCGCCTCAGAAAGCGTGGTTCCGGGTTGTGGTACAGCAACTTCGTACTGCCGAAAGTCAGGAATATCAAGGTCTTTGCGCAGTAAGCCGCCGTTCGCGTGTGGGTTGGCGCCCATTCGGCGAGTTCCCTTAGGGGCAAGAGCTGTGATTTCGGGCTTGGGTGCACCGCTTTCGTCGAAAAGCTCGTCCGGCCGATAAGAGAGCATCCACTCCCGAAGAATCTCCAGATGCTCGGGGTTTTCGCGAACTCCGGAAAGCGGCACTTGATGGGATCGCCAGTAGTTGGCTACCTGTTTTCCGTCTACCACATCGGGCCCGGTCCATCCTTTTGGAGTCGCCAGAACAATCATCGGCCACTTGGGTCGGTCGAGCGATTTTGAGTTGCGACAGCTGCTTTTTATGGCCCGGATGTCATCGATTACGGTTTCGAGTGTGGCAGCCATGGCCTCGTGGATGTCGATCTCGGAGGACTCCTCGACAAAGTAAGGTTTCCACCCGTACCCTTCCAGCAGGCAGCGTAACTCGGCGCGGGGTATGCGAGCCAGTATCGCCGGGTTGGCTATTTTGTATCCGTTCAGGTGCAGTATGGGAAGAACAGTGCCGTCCTGCCAGGGGTTCAGGAACTTATTCGAGTGCCACGAGGCGGCCAGTGGACCTGTTTCGGCCTCCCCGTCACCTATTACGCAGGCGACAATCAGATCCGGATTGTCGAAAGCGGCTCCAAATGCGTGTGAAAGCGCATACCCGAGCTCGCCGCCCTCATGAATTGATCCCGGCACTTCCGGTGAGACATGACTGGGAACACCGCCAGGAAAGGAAAATTGCTTGAACAGCCGAGCCATTCCCTCGCGATCAAGGGAAACATCGTGGTAATACTCGGAGTAAGTGCCCTCCAGGTAGGTGTTTGCAACCAGCGCAGGACCGCCGTGCCCTGGGCCTGTGATGAATATCATATCCAGGTCTTTTTGATTGATGATGTGATTCAGGTGAGCGTAAATGAAGTTGAGTCCAGGCGTGGTACCCCAATGACCTAGCAGACGTGGCTTTATGTGTTCAGCTGCGAGCGGTTCTTCCAACAGGGGATTGCCGAGGAGGTAGATCTGCCCCACAGAAAGATAGTTGGCCGCCCGCCACCACGCGTCAATCAACTCACGTTGTTGAGCGGTGAGAGCGGGGGAGTCACGAAGGTCTTTGGTCGCCTTGCTCATAGGGCACGCCCTTCCTCGACAAGCTTTAGAACCTGCTCGGCAATTTCGCTTTCCTCATCGGTCTTTACAACAAACACCTGGGTGAGTGATTCGGCGTTAGAAATCAGATGAATATCCCCATGGACGGATGCGTTTTTCTCCTCGGCTAGCTCCATGCCGAAAAATTCCAATCCTTCGCAGATCATCGAGCGTAGCAGGCTGTCGTTTTCGCCGATTCCTCCCGTGAAGGCCAGTGCGTCTACATGACCCAAAACCGCGCAATACGCCCCGATGTACTTTCTGATTCTGTAACAGTAGACGTCCAGAGCCAGTATAGCGGGCTCGTATCCCGATGATGCGAGTGAGTGGATGCTTCGCATGTCACCGGTTCCACAAAGGCCGAGAAGTCCGCACTCGTTGTTGAGCATCTCGTACACTTCTTGGGGGGTCAGGCCGAGGTCCTCTTGAAGCATTAGCGGCAGCGACGGGTCTATATCTCCACATCGAGTGCTCATTACCAGCCCCTCAAGGGGGGTGAAACCCATTGAGGTGTCGACACTTCTTCCTGCCTGGATGGCTGTGATGCTTGATCCAGCGCCCAGATGTGCGACGATCAAATTGAACTCGGCAGGGGGCAGCACCAGGGCCTTTGCGATCGCTTTCAGGGTGTATTGAGCCGAGATGCCGTGAAACCCTGTGCGCCTAATGCCATATGTCTCGGTAAGCGCCCGCGGCAAAGCGTACGTGCTCGCATGCTCTGGCATCGTCGTGTGAAATGCCGTGTCGAAGACTGCCACCTGGGGGATATTGGGGAAGATCCCCTCAGCCACGCGGATTCCGGCGACAGCTGATCTGGTGTGCAGTGGAGCGTAACGCTCAAGCGACATCATCGATTGTATCGTGCTATCGTCGATGTAGGTCGGGCCCGAGAATTCACGACCCCCGTGAACCACCCGATGCCCGACGGCGATGATATCGTCGGCAAGAGGAGCTAGCGCTTGCAGTTGATGGTCAAGATGGCGCACTGCGTCGTCGAGGTTGCCTTTCGCTTCAATCTTTTCCTCAATCAGCGTTTCTCTTGAGTTCATCGCAAGCAGCTTATATTTTATAGATGAGCTGCCGGAATTTATCACAAGTACTTTTTGTTCCATGCTCATTCTATACCCATTAGTGTGTTGTATTTGACCGGGTGTGTTGAACGTATGGTTGACAGAGCGGCTCAATCGAGCCAGGAAGGTGCCGTGAGAAGCAGATGAAAATCGTTATCTTCGGGGCCGGTGGATATTCGAAAGAGGTTGCGGACCTGGTAGTTGCATGCGGATACGGGATCGCCGGTTTCATCGACCATCTAAAGGAAGGCCTGCATGAGCCAACCGGTTTGGTCATCTCGGCTGACCTTCAAGACCATACTGCCGATGCCGCTAGCTGTGCGATTGGCGATGTCAAAGCGCGCGCTGCCTGCTGGGATCGTTACGCCGAAGCGATCCCTTTTCATGCGCTTGTTCACCCGAGCGCCTCAGTGAGTAGCTATGCTTTTATTGGCGCCGGGACACAGGTGCTTCAATATGCCGTAGTAAACTCACAGTCGCGAGTCGGGGTAAACTGCATCGTGAACGTTGGATGCATTGTCGCGCACGACTGCGTGGTGGGAAGCCATACGCATCTCGCGCCCGGAGTCAGTATTGGTGGCGCTGCGCGGGTTGGAGAGAGGTCGTTTATCGGAACCGGCGCGATAATACTGCCCGGCGTTCACATTGGCTCCGATTGCGTTGTCGGAGCCGGTAGTGTCGTTTTGGCTGATGTAGGTGACAAAAAGAGGGTCGTCGGAGTTCCTGCCAGGGAAATATAGCCTAAAGTTACTGCAGGCATCTGGTGATCTCCTTCATGATAAACTTACTTTCAATTTGTTTGTGCGGGAACCACGCGAAGGGATGGAAACATTAATGCCGTATAACGATTTGTTTTTGCGTGCTGCCAGAGTTCAGCCTACCGAGCGCACTCCGGTTTGGATGATGCGCCAGGCAGGTCGATATATGCCGGAGTATCGTGCGATCCGTGAAAAGTATGGCTTCCTGGATATGTGCCGAAATCCGGAGCTTGCTGTAGAGGTAACGCTGCAACCGGTCGATCTGATAGGCGTAGATGCCGCAATTCTTTTCTCGGACATACTTGTTTCTTTTCCTGGAATGGGGCTCGATCTTGAGTTCGCCAAGGGCGAGGGTCCTGTCATCCACAACCCAATTCGCTCAGTCGGCGATGTTGAGCGCTTGAAGATAGCCGATCCCTTCGAGGCTACTGGCTTCGTGATGGAAGCTATATCCATTCTGCGCCGAGAGCTCGAAAATAAGGTTCCTCTTATTGGTTTTGCGGGCGCTCCATTTACGCTGGCAAGTTACGCTATCGAGGGGCATGGCACCAGGGACTACGAGTACACGAAGGCACTGATGTGGGGCGAGCCTGCTGCCTGGGATCTCCTTATGCAGAAGTTTGCCGACACCACGATTGACTACCTCAAGGCTCAGATAGACGCCGGAGCCCAGGTCGTCCAGGTGTTTGACAGCTGGGTTGGCTACATCGCTCCTCGTGATTACGAGCGCTATATCCTCCCTCACAGCACGCGAGTCCTTCAGGAAGTCAGCGATCACGGTAAGGCTAAGGTTGACGGGGGAGTCCCAGTCATCCACTTTCCGAACGGCGCGACCTCGATGCTGGATCTGGCTCAAAAAGCTGGTGGGGACGTGATCGGCGTGGATTGGCGCTTGGATATGAAGCACGCTGTTGAGCTCATAGATCCGAAATTTGGAATTCAAGGCAACATCGATCCGGTCGCGCTTTTCGCTCCGGACTCAGAGCTTGAGAAGATGGTGGTAGAGATATTGGAGGCCGTTGGTACTCGACCCGGACATATCTTCAATCTGGGGCATGGTATTCACAAGACAAGCGACCCCGAGAAAGCAAAAGCGATGATCAGATTCGTCCATGAGCACTCCGAGCGCATTAGATCCGGGCAGTGACCACATGGTGCAACCGGCGACCGGCACCGCCGCAATCCTGATCACCGGGTACGGTGGGCCTTGTAATATCGACGAAGTTGAGTCTTTCATAACGGAACTCACAGGGCGGACCCATCCGCCGGTTGTGGTGGAGAGCATACGCCGAAAGTACCTGGCCGTCGGAGGGTGTTCTCCGCTTCATGCTGTTGCGGGTCAGTTCGCTGATGCCCTTTCCGCTGCCATAAACGAGCGCAACGAATCACACACTCCTGTGGAGCTCGGGTTTCGGTATTCCCAGCCGAGAATCGCTGAGGTGATGAGGCGTTTTTACGCTATCGGAGTTCGCGATGTGATCACCGTCTCGCTTTCACCCTTTGAGTCGAAGATCACCACTGTCGCGTACAGGAGTACTATAGCCGAAGCACTTGAAGAGCTGCCCGGGATGCGAGTCATCGAGACGCCTTTGCTTGGGAGTATGCCAGCATACATTCATGCGCACGCAAGTAATCTGGATTTTGCGATCTCTGAACTGCCGAGTGATCTATCAGGTAGCACCTTCGTGGTGTTCTCTGCCCATAGCCTGCCCGTAGCCGACCTTCTCGGCGCTGAAGACCCTTATATCTGTGGGATCCGCTCCGCTTCCGATCAAGCGGCGGCACTATTGCAGCTTCCCGGTGGGAAGCTCTCGGACTCACTGTTGGGAGTGGAGCTCTACGGGTCTGGCGAAGGAAGGCTTCATTGGGCTGTCGCGTACCAGTCAACAGGTAATAAGCCTGGCGCTTGGCTCGGACCATCTCTTGAGGACGTAGTTGGACGCGCCGCGAAGCATGGTTATCAGGCGGTCGCGGTGTGCCCCATAGGCTTTCTTACAGAACACATGGAGTCGATGTACGATCTTGACGTGGAGATTGCCGATCTGGCGATCTTGAGCGGGATCGAATTCGTTCGTTCATCGGCCCCAAGCTCGGTGCCGACACTTGTTAATGCACTTGCTGATGAGCTGTCTGCGATGATCACAAGGTAGGATACGATCGCGCGACGGTTCTTCTACTCTCAAGACAACCGGCAAGAAGGGAGTAGCGTGTGAAGCATGTCATGGTTATTGGTGGGGGTATAGCGGGGCTTGGAGCTGCTTATAAGATCAGGCGTGCTCAGGATGAAGGGCATGAGGTGAAGCTCAGCCTGGTTGAGAAGGGGCCTCGGCTGGGCGGCAAGATTATCACCGAGTTTGTCAAAGACGAGTGGGACGGCAAAGAGGGTGACTACTTCATCGTGGATGGAGGTCCCGATTGCTTTTTGACCGAGAAGCCCGCAGCACATCGGATCGCCAAGCTTGCGGGAGTATTCGATCAGGAGCTTCCCACAGATGACTCGAAGAAAAAGACCTGGATTGTCTCGCGGGGCAAGCTGCATCAACTACCCGATGGCGTAATGATGTTCGCCCCTACAAAATTCACCCCCTTTGCAACAACGGGACTCTTTTCTTTCCCTGGAAAACTTCGTATGGGGCTCGACCTCCTGATTCGACCAAAGGTCCGATGGGCCGAAGGTGAAGGCGCTCAGGACCACGACGAGACGCTGGAGAGTTTTGTGCTGCGAAGGATGGGTCGGGAGTGTCTCGAGAGGCTTGCCGAGCCACTCGTTGG
>JAGXSC010000042.1 GCA_018334075.1 Actinomycetota bacterium | reverse complement strand
GCAGCTGGCCTGTCGCGATACGGCCGAACATGACTTTATGCCGGTCCAAGTCACCATACAGGTCGTCAAGGACGAGCCAGTGTCCGAATTCATGCACGGCCACGGACTGGATATCGAAGGTCCCGGGTCGCCCATCGCCCCAGTTCGAGACCGTCGAAGAAAAGATAACATCCGTTTCGATCAGGTCGTAAAAACCATCCAGGTTCCCGTCTCGCAAGACAAACGACATATGGGCCGAGGCAAGGGCGCCCGGGATTCCCGGAGTGCCCCACCAGATCTCGTTCACGCCATTACGGCGCTGGGGCGCGAGCGAGGGCGATGAGGCGAGAAGAGCGAAGTTCGCGATGCCGTTCCAGGCAATGGCTCCTTGGTTGACCATCGATCGCCATACTGGCGGCGCGGTAGCCGAAACGCTGAAGGGCACAACACTTCTGGCCCAGGCCGCTCTTCCCAAAGAGTACGGCACCGTCAGCGTCGCCGCCGAGGACAGCGTACCGGTTGCCGTGCGCACCCTTACCGGACCGGAGCTTATCGAAGCGGGGACCTCTACTTCGATGAGCGTATTGGTCCAGCTCACGATCCGGGTAGCGATCACGGTCGCGGTGCCGTCCGAAAACGCGACCTCTCCTTGTGTGGAGCCAAATCCCGATCCGGCGATCCTGATGGTTATCCCGGCTCCCGCCGGCACGGAAGAGGGAGACAGCGTTGTGATAGCGGGTGCTGAAAGAGCGGTGACGGTGGGTGAATTTTCCGGCGCCGAAGCAGCGCCTGCCGAGGAGATGCCGTAGCGTTCTTTCAGGATTCGGCGCTCAAAATCCTCCAGGGACTCGTTGGTTTCCAGCACTCTTTCGGCGCTAACGCCCAGGCGCCCCTGCTCTCCCGCGATAATTGAGCCTGAAGAGTCCAGAAAGAGTATCACCCGGTCGCCCTCGCCGAAGTAAGGTGCGCCGGTCACGTGCAAAACCCTGTCACCGATGCGCCCTCCGGGCAGTGCGACCGTGATTTTTTTGGGGGAGTCGCCCGCAAAAACGCGAACGATCTCGAAGTGCACTTCGGTTACAGGATTGGCAGAAGAATCCAGCTGATATTCGATTGAGGTTGCGTCGGCCATTACGATAGAATCAGCTTGCACCGCAATTTCTTTTTGAGTAAGGGCAGGGATCATGCCCATTGCCACAGAGGGAGCCAATACGATAGAGAACACTGCGGCTACCAGGAGCTTTGTAAGCGCACCAGCTCTTGCTGCCTTCATCGATCGGTTGGGTATAATGTTTGCCGCTAACACCTTTTGATTGACCTCCATCGCCGTGGCGTGATTATTATCGGCAGATTGTGAAGACGGGATGACAGCCAACTTACCAACGGCAACCAAGAGACCGCTTCGCCCATATTCGCTTGGTGAGGAGATCGCCAACAGCGTCATACATGGCTTGGGAGCAGTTCTTAGCGTGGCCGCACTGACGATGCTCGTTATTTTTGCGGTGCAAAACAGCGATGTCTGGCAGCTGGGGGCCTCGATCACTTACGGCATAACCCTGGTGCTGGGCTATGTTTCATCGACCCTTTATCACAGCTTTCCCTGGCCGAGGGTCAAACATCTGTTCAAGATCTTCGATCACGCTGCTATCTACCTGCTGATCGCCGGCACGTACACCCCGTTTACCCTTGTGACCCTTCGCTACGAGGGAGGGTGGTGGCTGTTCATCGCAGTGTGGATGCTTGCCATACTCGGCATAGCCCTTGAGTCCATGTGGGCCTATCGTCCCGCCTGGGTTTCGGTGCTGGTTTACTCAGCGATGGGCTGGCTTGTCGTCTTCGCGATTCGCCCGCTGATCGAGTCACTTCCCCCGGCCGGCATTTGGCTGCTTGTGGGAGGCGGGTTTGCGTATTCGATTGGCACAATATTCTATTTACTGAAGAAGATTCCATACACCCATGCGATCTGGCATGTTTTTGTGCTCGGCGGCAGCGTGTCTCACTTTCTGGCGGTTGTGCTATTCGTACTGTAATACGCCCGCCCATCCCACAAAAAGACCCGCTCGCATCGCGTGCTATCTACCTTCTAATCTGATATGTCGATATTCGATTAGCTAAAGTGCATCCGAGTCAGCCAAAGGATTTACGCGTATGCATTCTGCCTCCTTGTCCATTTTGCCTAAGGGAACATTGCTAGCCAGAGTTCTTCTGGTCGTGGTGATTCTTTTTGCTGGCGTCGGGTGGCCAGGCAAGGCCTTCGCCGAGCCGTATGTCGCGACCGGATCTGGCAAGGGGGTGTACGCTCTTGTCAGTCCATCGTTTCCCGATGGGCCTTTGGGGTGGAACAGGGGTCCTGTGGTGATAAGGCTGGTGGCACTTCGGCCTGGAGTTATTTATTACACATGGGATGATGTTTTTGGCGTTTGGCATCGCGCCGACGGACCCATTATCGCGCCTGAGGGCAAGCGGGTCCTTTACTCTCGGCTGGTATCTGATTCCGGTAAGGTATCCGATATGCAATCTACTTCCGTCAGAGTTGACTACCAGGCCCCACGGCTTCGTGCCCAGGCTGAAGATCAAGCCAGCGCCAGCGCCGGAGTTGTCGTGCGAGTCAGGGTCAATCCTGTTGCCGGCGCCAGAAAGATTCGATTGGGCGGCAGCGATCGTTACGAAACAGCGGCGTTGATATCGAAGCATAATTTTGAAAGCGCGGACACCGTCATAATCGCTACAGGCACCGATTTTGCCGATGCGCTTGCCGCCTCAGGGTTGGCGGGTTGTGTTGAGGGGCCGGTTCTGCTGACAAGACCGAACAACTTGCCGGGTGTGGCCTCAAGCGAGCTCCTGCGTTTGAGGGTTCGAAATGCGATCATTGTCGGGGGCGAGGGTGCGGTACATCACAGGGTCCGGCAACAGCTCGAGGGCCTCGGACTGAATGTCGAGAGGATCGGTGGCGTGGACCGATATGAGACCGCCACCCGCATCGCCGCCAGGGCGATGCAGTTCGGACAGCACGGGGGCAGAGTCTTTGTTGCCCGGGGCGATATTTTTGCCGATGCCGTGGCGCTAGGGCCTCTCGCTTATGCAGGCAAGGCTCCAGTCATACTCGTCCGACCGACGGAGGTACCGCTCATCGTGGGCTCTTTCCTGAGGCACGGGACCTTTTCTTCGGGTCTTGTCGCAGGAGGTCAAGCGGCCGTTTCGCCTGCGGTTTTCCGAGAGCTTGGTGTGCGGATACCGGGATTGGCCAGAGCGGGTGGCGACAACCGGTACAGCACGGCGGTCGCTGTAGCTGGCTGGGGAGTGACGAACGGCCTGTCAAGCTATTCTGTCGTCGGCGTTGCCACAGGACAGGACTTCGCCGATGCCCTGACAGGGGGCATGGCGATAGGAGCATCTCGGGGAGTGATCTTTTTGACGACCCCGCAAACGTTGCCTCCCGCGTCAGGGAACGCTATAGCAGCGGTAACCCGGGATATTTCGACGCTACAAGTGTTTGGCGGCTTGGCAGCAGTTTCACCCGAGGTGTTCAGCGTCGTCTCTGGGATGACTAGATGAGCGAGAGACGCTTGCGCCAAAGATAGACCGTCTACTTCTCCTCTGTACACACGACCTCAAGCAGCTCTATCGTGAACGTCAGACTCTTGCCTGCCAAGGGGTGGTTGAAGTCGAGAACCACACCATCTTCGTTTATTTCGGTGACAGTCGCCGCGAGATGCTGCCCGTCATCACTGACCAACCGCACTAAGCAGCCTATCTCCGGGGGCTCAAGGAAGGCTGCGAGAGGGGCGACTTGCAACGCCTCGGGGTAATGTGGTCCGTATGCTTCTTCCGGCGCTAGGGTGATAGTGACACTCGACCCTGACTGCAAGTCGAGCACCGCTTGCTCGAAGGCGGGGAGAACCTGGTTTTGCCCCAGTGTGAATTCGAGTGGACTTGTTCTGTCGTTGGAGTCAAATTCGGTTCCATCGTCCAGGGTGCCTCGGTAGAGAACACTTACGGTAGTTCCGGTCTGCAAGCTCATGGCGTATCCCTTCGGCCTTCAAGCGAGAGTCATCTAAATTAATCAACTAGTAAAGATTACTAATTAGGCTAACATGTGTGCTAGGCTGGAGCTATTGATAGTTGCTAAGCAATTACATGAGTTTTCCCGATAATGGTTATAAGTATTGATCCCTTGCGCAGGGGGTGACAAGGCTGCACGATTTGGAGTGGGTTTTAGGGTCTCCAGTTGTTAAATTCGTCGAGCGCCATGTCAGGTCTTTGCTGACATGGGATATCCTCGTGTTTTTTTATAGAAATCAGGATGCCGTCCTGGACATCAATGCGCTCGCTTCCCGGCTTGGGCGCAAAATCGAGGAGCTCGAGCCAGAAGTCCGGGTATTGTGCGATGACAAGATTCTTCAGAGTGCCGGCGGCTTGTTGCGATATAAGCCCTCTGCCGAAATGCGGGAATCGGTAGCGGCTTTCGTGGAGGCTTGTCAGGATCGCAGCCGGAGGCTCGCTCTGATCGCACTTGTGCTGCAAAAGATTACTCCACAGTAGCCTTCGAGCTTGCGCGGAGATATATAGGCGTGTGCCTACAGGTAGTCGGCGACCGTCAGCCCCAGGCTCTCCGAAGCGACTATTTCCACGATTGACAGGGTGCTGTCGGAAAGGTCCAGGCTATAAGGAGGCTCCAGCGCGATTCCATTGGTACCGTAGATCATTAGCAACTTGGGCAGCAGGGGGTCTGGGCCCGGCTCGGTTACGACTCCCACGGAGTGGTCGGTCAGCCGCACGATGCACCCAACCGGGAAGACACCCATTGCTTTTGCGAACAGCTTCGCGTAGTGCGGGTCGAACACCGTTCCCGCCTCGCGAATTATGCTTAAAAGAGCCTGGTCAGGGGTTTGCGGATCACCGCTGGCGCCCGGAGCGGTCAAGTTCGCATATCTGTTGGCGATCGCAACGATCCGACTGTATGGGTGTGGAATGTACCCGGACGGAGCCTCGGGAAATCCGCCACCATCAACGTGCATATGATGCTCGTAAGCCACCAACATCAGCGAAGGGTCTTTTTCTGCGTGCCGGGCGAGCAGCTCCGCCCCTAGCTGGGGATGCGACAGGTAGATGGACTCTATCGGCAGTGCTTCGTTTGTGCGGGGGCTTGCCTTGCCGATATCGTGCAAAAGGGCTGCCGAGCCCAGAGCGGAAAGCCCTTCAGGGGGCAGGCCCAGGGTTGCGCCCAGCGCCAGAGAGTAGATCATGACAGCCAGGGCATGGTGCATGTGATCGTTGCCGGTCCTGCCTTGGGCGGCAAGGCCCAGAATCGCTCCACGGTTCTCAAGAAGACGTGCGGCCATTTCCTCGACGGAGCGATCGATATTCCCGGTATCGACACTTCCTAGCCTTACGGATTCTTCGATCATCGAATTCATCAGGCCCACCAGCCGTCGATGCAATTCGAGGTTCTTTTCGCGAGCGAGATCCCTCTCCTTTTGCTCTTTATCCTCGTCGTCGGCTATGTGCGCGATCGACACATGGACTGCGCCGCGAAGCGCCAGTTCGCTCTCTATGTTCAGATCCGGAGAGGGGCGAAGCCCCAAAACGTCGATCAGCGCGATCGCGTCCTGGGATTGAAAGCCAGCGTGCAGCGTGATGCTTTCAACCTTGCGTTGTTCGAGCGCTTCGATGATAGATCTGACACCAGGGGCATCGTCGGGTATCACGGTGCTGTCCTGATAGAGGTGACCTTTGTGAAGGTTCAGGGTGAAGGTTTTCTCGGCGGTCAGCGTGGCTGCGGATGACAATAGTGTCTCGAGCGCCTCCACAAAAGCGGGATGCGTCTTGGGGTATAGCTGAGAGGCCTTTCGGCTTGAGGCTAAAGCGGCGACTAAGTTGGCGGCCCGGGTCATGCTTCGCTCCTCTGACCGGCTCTGTACTCAATGGCACGGCGTACAAGTTCTTGAATCTCATTGAAATGCCCACGCTTGATAAACGCCTTGCGCCGAGAGAGCCGGCTCAGAGCCTCCGCTGCTTCTGCCGCCTCGATTCTGGCAAGAGCCCCGATAATCTCTCTTGCCAGCAGGAAGTCTTTCGCGTCTATGTCGATGGCCTCCAGTGTTTTGACGAGAGTTGAAACCGCGTGAGGTGACCCGTTTCGCGCCAGTGAGCGGATAGCCGTTACAGCGACTTCCGGGCTGGCATCCCTGGTCATTGCCCCAAGTATTTCGATCGCGGAGTCAATACTGGTCTCGGCTAGCCCGGATGCGACCTCGCGGCGAAACTGCTCCGCGGGGTTGCCTGCGAGCGCCTGTATGGTTTGCAGAGATCTGGGGCTGCCGTCTCGCGCGAGCCTGTGTACTACAGGCGCCAGATGATGCCATTGAGTTGAGCCGGCCAGGACCGTGAGCAGGTCAAGCAATCTCCTGCCGACGATGGCCTCGGCTGCCTGGAGTCCGGGTTCGCCCAGGGCGATTCCGGCGACCGTCAACGTGCTTGCGGCGGAATCGCCAGCGAGCCTTACGAGCTCCCTGGCGTCTTGCAGGCGCGACTCATCGTCGATGACCGTACCCAGGATCACTCGCATTGAGCGTTCCGGCAAAGCCTTCGTGATGGCTGCGAAAAGTCGTTCGCCCAGCTCCGGCCAGGGCTGGACCGAGCGTTCAGAGCGCAGGTGCAGTTCGCGCATTATCCGAAGCGCCTGATCGAAGTCGCCCTCGTCCAGCAGTGCGGGCACCAGAGCGGCCAGCCCATCGAGGTTTTCGCAGTACAGCGCAAAGTCTGTTTGCTGATCAAGAAGTGTCAACATCACGGTGACCCCATGAGTGAACGCCGATTTCGATGAGGCCAGAGCGGTGTCGCGAATGCCGAGAATCTCATCGGGCGTCATGCTGGTGAGAGCGGCGACTTGTTGATAAGAGTCGTCCCTCTCTGCGAGCGGTAGCTCAGGGTTGTTCAGAGAGCGAACGCCCATCATGTGCTCGAGAAATGACAGCTCCTTCCCGGACTTGGATGTATCGGCTAGCAACTGGTTGACCGATTGATGAACTGTGGTAAGCCTGTGCTCGATGGGCAGGCGGGTCAGGGCGCTGGACAGCGAGAGCATATTCTTGCCGTAAAGCCCTTCGGTCACCGCGACGGCGATATCGGTATCGCGCAACATGTTGAGCGTTTCGCCGAGAAGACTTCGGTTATGGCCTTCGCCCATGGCCACTTCGAGAAAAACATCCTTGCCTTCGCTGGGCTGAAGGAGAAAGGCCGCAGCCAGGTTTCCCTGAAGTCGCTGAAGGCCGTCGTGGCCCGCCGCCGCAGCCAGCTCAGTTAGTCCTTCTTCATAGGTGATCGAATCGCTTGAGGCTGCCGCCATCATCCAGGTAGCGAGGCGTCCGGGGTCGTCCGCGAGGGCCTTGAGGAACTCGGCTTCATCAACGTCGGCTTGAGCTACCATCTCCTCGGCAACTTGCAGTCGCACCTCCGAGACCCGGATATTGCTGGAGCCCGAGACGACGAGAGCGCCTGCCAGGCCACCCTGACTTCGGACTTCGTCGGCTTCTTTCAGCAGCAGCGAGAGCAGCGCTATGAGCTCGTTGGCCGAGCACCCTGGCAAGAAGCTGATCTCGGCGATATCGTGGCTTCGCAAGGCCGTCGTGATGTCAGCCACTCCTGGGACGCCGCTGGAAATCGCCTCGCCCCGGTGCTCTAGTCCATCGCGCGCGACCGTCAGCGTCAAGATGTCCGAGCTGGCCAGGAAGCGCTCGATGGCAACGTGTGCCCGGTCGATCGACTGTTGAGGGATAGGGCTTGTAGCGGGGTAGAGGCGCAGGGCCTTTCCGGCCGCCGCAATTCCGCGGACGACATCTTCCAGAATCCTCTGCAACTCTTTGTCCATAACAAACCCTTCAGTGCGCCGGGTCGGCGGAGAGCTGCCGGATCAACATAGAGCGCCCTCATTCTCTGATAATCGGTCAATATCGTCCAATCCTTCAATGCCAAACTGCAGACTTGGCATTTGCGCGTCGCTGCCTGCTGGTAATATGGAGCACATGAACGAATACCTGGGTGAGATAGTGTTCATTGCCGGACTTCTGATGCTGAACGCATATTTTGCGGCAGCCGAGATCGCGCTGATCAGCGCACGAAGGGCGATACTGCTCAGGCGTGCCGAGAAAGGCTCTGCTGGCGCTCGTGTTGCGATTCGATTGCTCGAAGACCCCTCCAGGTTGCTCGCCACGATTCAGATAGGCATCACGCTGGTTGGATTTCTGGCTTCGGCAACCGCCGCTGTAAATCTGTCGGCGCCGATGGCGGAGTGGCTAAGGGGTCTCGGCGTTGCGTGGATCGATCGTAGCGCCGCAGGTATTTCGCTATTTGTCATTACGCTGACGATATCGTACTTCACCCTTGTGCTGGGGGAGTTGGCGCCGAAGCGGCTTGGGCTTCAGCGGGCTGAGTCGGTCGCGATATTTGTCGCAAGGCCGATTTCGTTTGTAGCAAAGTTGACGGCTCCGCTCGTCTGGTTTCTCGCCAGGTCAACAGATATGGTCTCGCGCCTCATCGGTGTGAAGCCGGGGCAGGGCCGGCCGGGTATCTCGGAAGAGGAGATCAAGCTGCTTGTGACCGAGCAAGGCACTCTGCTGGATGAAGAGAAGCGCATGATCCACGAGATATTCGAGCTTGGTGACACGGTGGTGCGCGAGATAATGGTGCCAAGGGTCGACGTTTCCTTGGTCGAGGACACGACATCGGTCGGACAGGCCCTGACCGCCTTTCGTACCTCCGGCCTGTCGCGACTTCCGGTTTATCGCGAAAGCCCCGACAACATCGTCGGAGTGCTGTTGCTGAAAGACCTCGTAGAGCCTGTAGCCGCAGGGCGACTTGACGAGTCTGTAGCCGCCATTGCCAGGCCACCGGTCTTCGTGCCCGAGACCAAAGGCATTCTTCCGCTGCTCTCCGATATGCGCAAGATGCGTAATCACATGGCAGTTGTTGTTGATGAACATGGTGGCACGGCGGGGCTCGTGACGATCGAAGACATCGTCGAGGAGGTTATCGGTGAGGTCGCCGACGAGTTCGATCCAGACCGCCGATATATCACTCCGCTTGACCCCGGGCGCTGGGTGATAGATGGCAGATTGCCTGTCGAGGACGCGAAAAAGATGGGCTTTCCGATATCCGAGTCAGATGGGTACGAAACCGTTGCCGGCTGGATGTTGATGAAGTTCGGGCGGATTCCTCTCCCGGGTCAATCTATCACGATAGAGGGTGTTACCTTTACCGTTCAGGTCATCAGAAGACGCCGGATCGCCAGGGTGCTGGTGGAGCAGACGGAGGAAGTGACATGAGCGAAGAGTCCGGGCATCAGCTTGCACCTGCTTCTCCGACAGTGCCCGGGCAGCTGATAGACGCGCATGTCCATCTCTTCACCCACGGCCTCTTTCAGGAGTATGTGAAGGCCCACCCTGATGCCAATCCCGTGTTTCGGCAGGCAGTGAAGGACCGGCGCTTCGGTCGGCAGCAGGCTTTGTTGCCTGATATGACGCCGGAGCAGACCGCCCATTGGTATGTTGAGCGTCTCAAGGCGGCTGGAGTAGCGAAGGCGCTGCTGGTCTCCGTGGTGCCGGACAGTCAGTGGCGCCTGGCCTACCAGTGCGAAAACGTATGCGTGGACTCCTCGGGTACCAATAATTGGCTCGATTACCACGTTCCTCCCATGTCCCTGACTGACGTCGATGCGATCATGCGAGGTAATGCCGCACGAATTTTTTGCCTCGACGAATAAGGAGGCGCCTGGATGAGCGATCAAGAGGACACGTCGCCCGCCGCCGATTATGACCAGTTCGTGGATTGGGGAAAGCGGCTTCGGCGAGAGGCGACCTTGTTTCGCTGGGCGTTTTCGCTGTCAGGGGCGCATAGCGTCCTCGACGTAGGCGCTGGAAGTGCGCGCCACTCGCTACTCTTTGCCAGCTGGGGTATGAGTGTCACAGCAGTGGATCCCGATGAGTCGATGCTTGCCCAAGCTAGGATCAATGTCGCAGCTGCCGAGAAATCCCTGCTGGCATCCGGTGGCAACGTTCGTCTGGTGCGCGGGGGGTTCGGCGAGCTAGAGGGTTTGACAGCAGAACCGTTTGACGCGCTTGTCTGCACCGGAAACGCCTTGCCTCATGTGGCCGGCGCATCAGGTTTGCGCGCGGCCGTAAAGGAGTTCTACCAGGTGCTTGCCCCCGGCGGGGTTATCGTCCTTCACCTTCTCAATCATGCGCGTCTGGCGGGTTCTAGAGTGCGCGCTGTGCCGCCGGTGGTCAGAGATACCGATGAGGGCGTGAAGGTCTTTCTTCGCGTAATCGACTACCCGCAGGACGGAGAGAGTCTCGACTTCGACTTTGTCACCCTTGTACGTTCCAAGCAAGGGGAGTGGACGCTCACGCACAGGAGGTCGGCACATACATTCATTCCGGTGGATGTACTCGTCGCTGAGCTGTCGCGTAGTGGCTTTACCGGCATCGAGGCATTCGGAAATCATGAACGAAGGCCGCTCGAAGTCGAAGATGACGAAAGCGTCATCGTGGTGGCACGCAAGTGATTGCCCCAAAGACGCGCTTCGGCTGGCTGGATCAGGCTTTAGCGCTACCGAGTAGCGCGGGACCCAGTTGGCACTTCCGACGCAGCGTCGAATCGCAGCGCGCGACGGGCTCTACCAGCTTTCCGGCGGTAGCGAACACGAGATCAGAGTCTCGCAATCTCAGATAGACGTGACAGAGAGGCAGCCCCGCGACATTTTGATGGCAGTCGGGCAGGCTTGTCTCGGCGATCTGCCTCTCGATGTTGTAGGCCCCGGCGCACCCCATATATTCGCCGAGAGCGAGCCACTCGTCGATCTGCCTGTTCGTGAGCTTCTGGACGCGGACATTGCTGGTCACAGCGAATGAATCAGTTCGGCCCAGGTGCGGGAAGCGTATGCAGCAGCCCGTGATTACCTGGTGATCGCGGCCGGCCAGTTCGCGAAGCATCCCTCTCGCGGCGGACTCGTCTTTCGGCTTGCCAAGCAGCTTGTCGCCGAGAACCACTATCGTGTCGAACGTCAGAATCAGCGCTCCTGCCGAAGCGGCGGGAAGGGCGGCTGCCAGCTTCTCCTCGGCCAGTGATATGGCAAGCGCTGGAGGATTTATGGCGAGCGGTGACTCGAGAGACTCCTCTGTCTTCGGGGCGAACACACTGTAGCGAAGGCCAAGCCACTGCAGCAAGCGCCTGCGTCTGGGTGAGGCCGAGGCCAGAAGCACAGGTGTCGGGAGGGAAGTCATGTGGGGAATGATAGCATCAACACACGCTCACTCCAGTATAATAAGCTGAGCTATAGTGTGGCGATGGCGGCATGAGGCGTGCCTTTCCGAGGAGGTATTGGTGACGGTCAGCCCAGTTCAGATTAGAAGGATGCCTCCGGGCGTTGAGCGCTTCGTCAAGCAACTTGTGATCACGATGAAGGCGGTCAAACTCTATCCCGTCTCAAGCACCATTCCCCTTGAGAGCGCGGAGGAAGCAGTCAGCATTCTTACCGAGCTGCTCAAGAGCCAAGCGGATATGCGTCTTTCGATTCAAAAGGCAGGGATCGTTTTTCAGGACGTGATGCTCTACGAGGGGCAACCAGCTTTCGAATCTTTTGCGAAAGAGCTTTATAACAGGCGTGTATCTGAGGTGAGGTTCTACGTAGGGACCTCGGCAAGTGATATTCTCGCGCTCTTGGAGACTCTTACCATCAGTCCGCCGGATCTGGCTAATGCGGGCGGTGTGGAGACCAGGCTTTGGGACCGCGGAGTCAACGCGATCACAGTATTGGAGTCGAGCTCCCGTATTGTCGACATGGACGCCGATACGGATAGCCAGCCAGTAACCGATGTAGAACCATGGCCGCCCGCCGTAGCTCGCATCGATGAGATTCTTGCCTCTGCAATGCAGGGAAGGCCTCTCGATCAAAGGATACTGGTGCGTATCGTTAGTGACACTCAGGTACTGAAAGGCTACTTGCGGGAGAGTGCGGCCGGCCGAGGCGTTGACCCTTCGGAGGTTGCGTCTGCCTTGAAGATCGAGGAGATGGCACGGGCGGCCCTTGCGGCTCCGTCCGACAGTCGCCGGGAGTTGTTCAGCAGTTTGGCCGAGGCGATACTCTCTCTCGACGACGATGTGCGATATGCGGTTATAGCCGATCGCTTGCTGCCTCATTCAAAAAACGATGAAGCTATTTCTGGCGTGCTCAGGCAGATGAAAATCGACGAAGTTTGCCGAACCCTGGTGCAGGAGGCCAGACAAGACTCGGCTGCAGCCGCGGGCCTTGCCCGAGCCATACGCAACCTCGCGCTACTGTCGCACTCCCAGAAAGACGAGATCTTGAACTCGGCCGGAGCGGCGATGCGCTCGGCAGGATTTTCTTCCGAGCAAACAGGGGCGATCCTGGAAGAGGCCATGCCGACTCGCGTTCAAGTTAGCAGTGAGGAAGCGGAAAACTCGGAATCGGGTTATTCGATATTGAAACTGCTCGAGCTTGTGCCAAAAATGACGGTAAAAGATTTGGCGCATGATCTCAGGGTGCAGCAGCTTGTGGACGAAGCTCGCCAGGGGATAAGCGACGGTGATGTAGTGGCCACTCTGGCGGCGGTAGTAGCTGCAGATACCGATGACGAAGGCTTCGCCTCAATGATGTCGCTACTTGAGGACGCTCTTGAGCTGACGATTGAGCGCCGGGATTTTCGGGTGGCTGCGGATGTACTTGAAACTCTGGTCTCGGTACTCGCACAGCCCGATCTGAGCAAGGAACGCGCAACCCGGTTAGGCGATGCCATCGCCAGGCTGGCGGGCATCAAGGAGATGGCGGCGATCGCCTCGGCCAATCGAATCTACGACGAGGGGAGTGAGGAGAAGGTCGCTTGCCTTCGAATCCTGGAGGTATTGGGCGATTCTGCGATCAATCCCTTGCTTGAAGTCCTTGCCAATGAACCCGAGATGACCGCGCGCAAGGCGCTGGTCGACCTGATTGCTTCGATGGTGGATGCTCATCTTGAATATCTGGGTGAGCACGTGAGCGACTCACGTTGGTACTTCGTTCGAAACGTGATCATCATTTTAGGAAGAGCGAAAAAGACCGAGATCCTCCCGTATCTGGAGCGCACGATCCGACACCCGGATGCCAGAGTCCGTCGCGAAACAATAAGGGCGCTCTTCGGCGTCAGAAGTAAGTACGCCGAGGAGATGCTGCTTGCGGCTCTTGATGATCAAGACGCCTCCAACGTCAGACTGGCGGCGAGATATTTGGGTATGGTGCGCTCAGCGATCGCGCTGCCCGCGCTGCAGGAACTGGCCGCCGGGGAGAGTCGTGTCAGCAGGGAGCCCGAGGTTCGAATCGAGGCCATCGAGGCACTCGGAAAGATCGGAGCTATCGAGAGTATCCCGCTGTTACGGTCGTTGGCCGGACAGCGAGCTCTTATGGGGGGCTCCAAATTGAGAGGACTCAACGCTGCGGCCGAGCTGGCTCTCGAGGCCATTGACTCATTGGCTCGCGAGGAGAGAGGTGAAACCAGTGAGCGATGAAGTAGAAGCCTCCCTCGAAGATGCAAGCCTTCCAACTGCGGCATCCGGATCAAGGCGCTCACCGAAGGATGTCACGATTTACTCAACCAACCAAGTTGGCCGTATCCGTGAACTGCTCACCCGGATGTATGCCGCACGGAACGCGATTCGCTTCTACTCGATCGATCATCCTGCTTGCGAGAGTGCGATAGAGGCCCTGTACGAGGTGATCGACAGGTACTTCCGTGAAGGGGTCGAGGTAGAGATCACTTTTTTTGAGGGCGAGGTTTTTCTCGGACAGCAGCTGTTGCCGGATGAGAGTGTGCTCTTCGATCAGCTCATACGCGAACTGAGCGCGTCCGAAGTTGGCAGCCTGATCTTCAGGCCCGGACTTGATCGAGTAGCACTAGCAAGGCTTCTGTCGATTTTGTCGTCCGATCCTTCAACCCTGCAGGAGTCCGGCGGAGTGCAACGCATGATCTCGGAAGCAGGAATCAGTGGCGCAGAGGTCAGGTCGGTCAAAATCCTTGAGAGTGTGGATCGAAAAAGGGCCTCAGCCAGGGGTGCGCACGAGTCGTACGATGACGCGATTAGCCTGCTCAGGGAGATCGACATTTTGATGAGGCGGAACACGACTATCAATAGCGGCATGATCAAGGAAGTCGTCCGCGCATTGGTGGACAATGTAGTCTCCAGCAGGTACGTGATGCTCGAGTTGACGGGCTTGAAGAACTACGACGAATACACCTTCTACCACAGTGCGAATGTGGCGACCTTGTCCCTGGCCCTCGGGTCGACGATAAGTAGTGACAGCAGGTTCCTGCAATCGCTGGGAACCGGGGCATTGTTGCACGATATCGGGAAAATGACGATTGACTTTGAGATACTCAACAAACCCGGCCCCCTGACCGCCGCAGAGTGGGAGGCTGTCAAGAATCATCCCATTACGGGCGCAAGGCAGGCGGCCAGAATCCCCGGGCTGGATAAATCCGCCCTGGTGATTATCTTTGAGCACCATATGCGTTACGATGGAAATGGGTATCCTACCGTCGTCTCGCGGCGCACGCAGCATCTCGCTTCCAGGATAGTGGCGGTAGCTGATGCCTTTGATGCCATGACGTCAAGGCGGACTTACAGCTCCGCTCGCTCACAGAGTGAGGCGATGTTGGCGCTTGCCAAGAGTGCTGATTTTGCGCTGGATCCTGTTCTGACCCGTTTATTTGCGAGCATATTGGGAATATATCCTCCAAGGTCGGTAGTTCGCCTGAGCGACGGTAGTATCGGGATCGTTATGAGACCAAGTGAAAAGGATATGTTGAAGCCGATTGTCAAAGTAATCAGTGATCCGGCCTCGGCGATGATCGAACCTTATGTCGTTGATCTTTCGAATGATTCGGGAATCACGGTGCGGGCTTCGCTCGATGCGGCGAATTTGAACATCGAGGTCGATGATTATCTCTGAGGTGTGCAGGCGTTTCCAATAACCAATCAGTCAGGAAAGGGTCGAATAGTGTCTTCTTCTCCCAGAACAGGAAATCGCATCGGCATTATTCTTCTGGTAGCCGTGTTTCTCGGCTTGCCGACTCTTGCCGGGCTGCTTGTGGACTACTGGTGGTTTGTCGACTTGGGGCAGCGGGAGGTCTTTGTCACGAGCGTGACAAGCTTTGCGGCCATGGGGCTCTTATTCGGGTCGGTGGCATTCGCGCTCCTGTTCATAAATGCCAGGCTTGCCCGAAGGTTTGCCCCCCATGCCGTCATTGCTTCAGCGGAAAACGCCACTCCCCAGCTTGAGGAGTTGATCTCCTCAATTCGCCAGAGGGCCATGCCCATTCTCGACAAAGCCATCTTGTGGGGTTCCTTGGCGTTTGGTCTTCTTATGGGGTTGTATATGGCACCTTCCTGGGATGTGGTTCGTCTGGCTATGGCCGCACAGCCATTCGGGGCGACCGATCCGCTCTTCGACAGAGAGATTGCGTTTTTCGTCTTTGAGCTTCCGCTTTTGCAACTTCTGGCAGCATGGCTGACCCCGACGCTTATCTTCGTAACTCTTGTCACGGCGTTTGTCCATCTTGTTGGCGGTGCGATTCAGCCGCTTGCGGGGTTCAGAAGATTTGCGCCGCACGTCAAGGCTCATCTTTCCGTGTTGCTTGGACTGATCGTCGCAAGCAAGGCTTTCGGTTACTACGTAAGCATCTACGAGTTGAACTTTTCTCCGCGCGGCCAGGTGACGGGGGCTTCATACACGGACATTCACGCGCAACTTCCTGCGTATCAGATACTGATCGCGATCTCCGCAGTGACGGCAGTAGCGCTGCTTGTCAATATTTGGATTCGGGGCTGGAAATTGCCGGTGGCGGCCGTGGTAGTGTGGCTGGCGGCGGCGATCCTTGTAGGAGGGGTTTATCCGGAGATTATTCAGCGTTTTCGGGTAAATCCGAACGAGCTATCCGCCGAGGAGCCCTATATACGACGCAACATCGAGGCTACCCGGAAAGCGTTTGGGCTTGATGATGTTGAAACTCGCGAGTTTCCGGCAGACGAAACCTTGACGGCCGAGGATGTTCAGGAAAACAGGGACACCCTTGACAACCTGCGACTTTGGGATCCGGAGGTCATAGTCCAGTCCTTTCGCCAGTTGCAGATCATTCGGCAGTACTACACATTCAATGATGTGGACGTTGACCGATATGAAATTGATGGCAGACAGCGGCAGGTGCTTGTTTCGGCGCGTGAGCTCGATGTGAACCTGCTCGACCCGAAAGCTCAGACCTGGGTGAATCGTCATCTTGTATACACTCACGGATTTGGCTTGGTTATGAGTCCCTCGAACGAGGCCGATGGTAGAGGCTTTCCAAACTTTTTCATATCCGATATACCTCCCAGATCATCCGTGGAGGTGACTCTCACAAGGCCGGGAATTTATTTTGGAGAGAGTACGGATGAGTACATCATCGTCGATACTTCTTTGCCGGAGTTTGCCTTTCCGATGGGGGACAGGAATGCCGAGACTTTTTGGGAGGGGACGGACGGCATAGAACTCAACAGCTTTTTCCGCCGTGCGGTTTTTGCCCTGCGCTTCGGCGCGAGCCAGATAATGTTTAGCCAGTACATACAACCGGACAGCCGGGTTCTTCTCAATCGTGACATCGTCACAAGGGTGGAAAAGCTGGCCCCATGGCTTGCGATAGACGGCGATCCGTATCCAATTGTCCACGAGGGTCGTATTCTTTGGATACTCGACGGGTACACTTACACAAGTCACTACCCATACTCACAACACTATAACGGTATCAACTACATACGTAACTCCGTGAAGGTCACTGTCGATGCTTATGATGGAACGACCAAGCTGTACGCATTCGACCCTGAAGAGCCTATTCTCGCAGCCTGGCGGCAAATTATGCCGGGCCTAATCTTTGACGCGACGGAGATTCCGGACGGAATACGCCCCCATTTCAGGTATCCGCAGGACATCTTTTCGATTCAGGCCGATGTATACAAGCGCTATCACATGACAGATGCGAGGGTGTTCTACAACAAAGAAGACCTGTGGGAGTTTCCAGGCGAAGGCACGCCGAACGGGGCAATGAGACCGTTTTATGTGCTTGGCCGTCTGCCAGGGGAAGAAGCAGAAAACTTTCAGATGATAATGCCCTTCACTCCTCGGGGGCGTGACAACATGATCGGCTGGATGGCAACTAGCTCCGATGCTCGAAACTATGGGAAAACCGTTGTTTATGAGTTCCCCAAGGATAGGGTGATATTGGGGCCGGATCAGGTTCGGGCCAGAATCAACCAGGACGACGCGATCTCCCCGCAGCTGACTCTTTGGGGACAGCGCGGCAGCGAGGTCCTCTTCGGCAACATGCTGGTTATTTCGCTTGAGGGATCGGTGATCTACATTCAGCCGCTGTATTTGCAGGCCGAGCAGGCCGCTATCCCCGAGCTGACGAGAGTGCTCGTCGTTTATGGCGACAGGGTCGAAATGGCCGAGAATCTCGATTCCGCCTTGCTGGCAGCATTTGGAGAGGCGGCGCCGGATCCAGGCGAGGCGAAGGATGACCCCGCTGTTGTGGTCGACGCGGCACTGGCGCGCGATATATTTGAGCGCGCAATCGCCAAACAACGTGAGGGCGACTGGGCAGGCTATGGTCAGCTTATCGAGGAACTCGGGAGTGTACTTTCTCGTCTCACCGAGACAGCGGCGGTTGAGGCGACAGAGACTCCCTAAAGTCACAAGGAGGGCGGCAGACTGAGCTCTTTAGAGAATCGATCGGACCTGGAGGTTTTTTTCGGAGAAAACCTGGATGTAATCAGCTCGCTACCCTCGGAAATATGCGATCTGATCTACATCGATCCACCTTTCAACACCGGCAAGCGTCAGGTGCTCAGAAGTCAGCGTGTCCGCAAGGACCCTTCGGGGACTAGACGCGGATTCAAAGGTGAAACGTACTCCAGCGTTACAGTTTCCGCCATGGAATACGGTGACACTTTCGAAGACTATCTGGAGTTTATAGGAAAGCGCCTGATCGAGGCCCGACGTCTGCTAAAACCGCACGGAGCCATCTTTGTCCATTTGGATTATCGGGAGGCGCACTACGTCAAAGTGTTTATGGACGGAGTGTTTGGAAGAGACGCTTTTATGAACGAGATCATCTGGGCGTATGACTACGGCGGACGCCCCAAGCGGAAGTGGCCCGCAAAGCATGACACCATCCTTTGGTATGTGGCGGATTGCGAGAACTACACCTTCAATTACGATGAGATAGAGCGGATACCCTACATGGCGCCCGGCCTGGTTGAGGAGAAGAAAGCCGCCCGAGGCAAGACTCCAACAGATACGTGGTGGCACACGATCGTGCCGACGAACGGGGCCGAGAGAACAGGGTATCCGTCCCAAAAGCCTCTGGGTATCTTGAATCGGATCATTACGGTCCACTCGAACCCTGGCGATCTCGTGGTGGACTTCTTTGCGGGAAGCGGAAGCACCGGCGAGGCGGCCTTATCAAACGACCGCCGAGCTTTGCTGGTCGACAACAACCCTGAAGCTATCGAGATAATGAGCCAGCGGCTTGCCAGGTGGAGCCCTGTCTTTCGGGGTTGGGAGCAGTCAGCCTTGCCGTGATCTTGAGACACGCGATCCGTACGCGGGGGCTCACTGGGCGCTAGATACTCCCAACTCCTCCAAAGCAGATCGCACCTTGTCCCGGATCAAGTCGCGCACTGCCCGGAACTCTTCCGGAGGCAAGTGCTTGGGGTCGGGGATAGACCAGTCGGCCCGCTTCCTGGCCCGCACCAGCGGGCAGGCATCTCCGCAACCCATCGTAGCCACAAAATCAAACTCCACATCCGGAAGCTCGTCGAGCGATTTCGATCCGTGTGCCGCGAGATCGTATCCTAGCTCGCGCATGGCCTCAATCGCTTTCGGATTGACCACACCTGAAGGCCGAGAACCAGCGCTATACGCCTCGACAGCTGTTCCGCCGAGGATGCGGGCGAATGCCTCGGCCATCTGACTGCGGTTCGAGTTTTCGACGCAAACAAACAGCACACGCTTGCGCGGTGCCACGGGCGCTGCCTTTCCAGTCACTAGGCCTTTGGCTGCCAGTAGCAGCGTTTGGGCGACTCGATCGCACCACTCTTCTTGAGTGCGTCCATGACCTTGTCCACGACCTTGCGATCAAGGCCGGTTCTCTCGGCTACTTGGCCTGCACTCAACGGCTCGCCGGCCGCGCGCATCGCTTCCAAAACCTGATCCTGAGGCTCCATGGAGATTTTCCTTTCAGCTCGTGCGATTAGCTCGCTTGACGTACGCGATAAGTATTCCCCAAGCGCCGAGGCATGTCACCTGTTCGCTGCGATTATTTCGCGCGGTTCAGGTCAGCTCGGGTCGCTGCGGTATAATCGGGAACGCTTGCTCACTTGTCTACTGTCTTACGGGAGATCATCATGCGAATTCTTGTGCTGGGCGGCGGAGGCCGTGAAGACGCGATCGTGGCGAAACTCGCGGAGTCACCCCTGGTTACAGGCATTTTTTCGGCGCCTGGAAACGCGGGAACCGCTCGGCTGGCTGAAAACGTCGAGCTGGACATCGAAGATGGAACACAGGTAGCGGCATTTGCGAAAGATAACGGTGTCGAGCTTGTGGTGATCGGGCCGGAGGTTCCGCTTGTGGCGGGAGTGGCCGACGTTCTCCGTGAGGCAAAAATACCCGTTTTCGGCCCGGGAGCCTCAGGTGCGATGATGGAGGGCAGCAAGGCATTCGCCAAGAACCTCATGCTCAAGTATGGGATTCCTACGGGGGTGTCATCGGCGTTTACCGACAGGGATACGGCTTTGGGCTATCTGGAGAAGGTCGGCGCTCCAGTCGTGGTGAAAGCTGATGGGCTAGCCGCCGGTAAAGGCGTTATTGTCGCTTCCGACGTTGAAACAGCGCGAAACGCCATAGATGATTGCTTCGGTGGACGCTTCGGTAGCGCGGGCTCAACGGTCCTCATCGAGGAGTACCTTGAGGGCCCCGAATGCTCGCTGCTGGTGTTCACGGATGGCCGCACGATGATACCTATGCCTCCGGCCCAGGACCATAAACGTGCTTTCGATGGTGACTTGGGGCCAAACACCGGGGGAATGGGCGTGTACTCCCCGGTGCCCGCGGTCACTGCGGCCGAGCACGCTCAAATGCTGGCGATCATGGAAAAGACCGTCTCAGCGCTCCGTGAAGAAAGTATCGACTACAGGGGAGTACTTTATGGCGGGTTCATGCTGACGGCGGAGGGTCCGAGGGTTCTTGAGTTCAACGCCCGATTCGGGGATCCGGAGACGCAGGTGATACTCGTTCGAATGGTTGGCGATCTGGCGAAGGTGATGCTGGCTTGTGCGCAGGGCGAACTTGAGGACGCCGAGATTGCGTGGAGCGATGATTGGGCTGTCAGCGTAGTGCTTGCTAGCAGCGGGTATCCGGGCGAGTACGAGACGGGCAAGCCCATAACCGGCATCGAGGCGGCCGAGCAGATCGAAGGCGTGAGGGTTTATCACGCGGGAACTGCGTTGAATGAGGCCGGAGAGCTTGTGACGGCCGGCGGAAGAGTTCTCAACGTGACCGCGGTCGGACATGATCTTACAGCGGCTCGGCAGCGAGCATATAGAGCGGTGGAGCTGATCAGCTTTGAAGGAAAGTCCTATCGCACGGACATCGGCCGCCGTGCCTCTCTCGGCGATACCGAAACGCTCGCAAAATCATGATCGCCGAGCGCCTGATCTCCACAGTGATGCAGTATTCGGCGAGCCATCTGCTGAAGCTAAAGCGATTCGATGGAAAAGCCCTGCCGGAGCCGGACGTCGCGCGCAAATACCTGCTCTATGCACACGTACCCTTTTGCTCAAAGCTGTGCCCGTACTGCTCGTTTAACAGGATCCCCTTCGAGGAGAGCCGCGCGCGCGAGTACTTTCGCCGCATGCGAGAAGAGATACGTATGGTGGCCGAGCGGGGATATCGATGCACTTCGATGTACATCGGCGGCGGAACTCCTACGATGCTCGTGGACGAGTTGTGCGAGACGATAGATCTCGCCAAGTCACTCTTTGATATCCGGGAGGTTTCTTCGGAGAGTAATCCGAATCATTTGATCCCGGAGGTCGTCGATCCTTTGGTGTCGCGTGTCGATCGATTCAGCGTAGGGGTCCAGAGCTTTGACGACTCGCTGCTCAAGCAGATGGATCGCTACGAGAAATACGGCTCGAGTGAAGAGATACTTGAGCGCTTGCGCTGGGTCGCCGGCAAGTTCCACTCTCTCAACGTCGACATGATCTTCAACTTCCCGAGCCAGACACGCGAGATGCTTCTTCATGACGCGGAGATGATCAAGGCCTCGGGAGTGAACCAGACGACCTTCTACCCGCTCATGGCCTCGCCGGTGGTGGAGGATTCACTCAGGCGCACGGTGGGGGCGGTGAGCTACGAGCGTGAGGCTCTCTACTATCACACGATAGTCGAAAAGCTGGCCCCAGAGTTCACGCCTGCCAGCGCGTGGACATTCTCTCATACGGGAAAAGGCATGCTCGACGAGTACATCGTGGATTATGAGGAGTACGTCGGGGTCGGGAGCGGCGTTTTCTCCTACCTTGGCGGAGCGCTATATGTGAGCACATTCTCGGTCGATGACTATATCCGCCGGATTGATTCTCACGGCACCTCTATCGCGCAGACGAGGCGTTTTTCTCGCGGATCGAGAATGCGCTACAGGATTCTCATGGAGCTGTTCGGTCTTTCGCTGGACAAGCGTAAGTTTGCCGATGATTTTGGGGTGGCGATCGATCGGGCCCTGCCCATTGAGATGGCATTCCTGCGCATGAACGGTGCTTTTGACGTAGACGATGAGGTAAGGCTTACGCTTACCGCTAAAGGTAGATACCTGCTGGTCGCGATGATGCGGCAGTTCTTCGTTAGCGTGAACAGCGTTCGCGACCAGGCAAGAGAGTCTTTACCCGCCGAGGAGCGCGCGTTGCTTTTCGGCGAGGGAAAATGCTGAGAGGAATCATGCTTTTGACGACGTCTTGCTATTTAGCATCAGAATTCAAGTACGGCTTTTCAGAAGTTGGATATGAGCTGCTTTGCTTCTTTTTTGTGAAACGATGCCAGCTACTAAGAAAAGTACCTACAAAACCAATAATGAAAAATGCCGTAGCTAAAAGGATGCCGTAAATCATCAAATGCACAGGGTCTTCTTGTAGTCGCTGCTCCTGCAACGATGTAAAGATAAGGTAGGGGGCGCCTAGCGGGCTAGGTTCCTCAGCAATAAAGTTATCGAACACTGCTTGAGCCATAGCTAAAACGATAACTGCAGGTGCAACCCGCAACCAGCCAGATAGTTTCCTGAGCGGTAGCTCGTCGTACCACCGTCTGCCTGGCGGCCATGACGGAAAGAGTCGCGAGACAGCCCAATTTCCGCCTTGATGCCCAAGCTCTATTGGGGTAACCATCAGCAAAAGGGCCACAAGCAAAAACACCACTAGAGTAAGGAGTATCAGACCTATTGTTTCCATAAGAATCAACGCTCCTAACTAAGGCAATGCACCCTGTGAGCTGCTATCTTTAATTTTCATCCGCCAGCTGAAGAAAAGCACCACTATAAACCGGCCAATAAACACGGCAACTGGCACTGAGGGCGCAAATCTGTGATACATATGGTGCAAACCCTCAGGAGCCCATGGGAACCACGTTGGTATTTGCAAGTCAAGATCTAACCCGAAGTGTAAAAGCGATAGAGATATGATAAGTAGCAGCGGAAGAGGGAAAACAAAAAAGTGCCAAAATCGGTCATCCACTGGCTTTGTACATAAAGAGGGAAATAGTAGCTTCGCAGCTTTATTTGCCAGATAAGTGGGAATAAGTACATGAAATATGCCCCAAAAAAATAACCCTAAGACAATGAACCCAATTACTGCTAGCAAGTCGATCACGGGATCATATCCTTCAAAAATTCGCACCCCTCAAAAGCATGGTTATTTCCACCGAATAAAACAAGGATACCGTGGAAAATGCACACAAACCGTCAGGGCGTATTGAAAAATGCCCAGCTAAAATCGTTTCCACGCAGTTATCTCTTCACCCGATTGGAAAAAGTCGCCCTCTAAAAGAACATGTCATAGCCCCGACCCGCACGTCAATACTTCTATTGCCTAATGTTTCTGTTAATTTTGTGTGTTACCCCTGTGTGTCAACTCATAGGCAAGCGTCATCGCTTAGTGTTGAAGATGAGGCAAGGCTCACGCTTACCGCCAAAGGCAGATACCTGCTGATCGCGATGGTGCGGCAGTTTTTCGTGAGCGTGAACAGCGTTCGCGACCAGGCAAGAGAGTCTTTACCCTATCTTTTCAGAAGCTGGATCTGAGCTGTTTTGCTTCTTTTTTGTGAAACGATGCCAACTACTAAGAAAATTACCTACAAAACCAATAATGAAAAATGCCTTCAACTGCAACTACGGCAATAAACACAGATGCAACCCACAACCAGCCAGATAGTCTCCTGATAGACGGTGGTCCGCCCTGTCTGCCCTGCGGCTATGACGGAAATAGTCGCGCGACAGCCCAAATGCCGACTTTTTGTCCAAGCCTCTCTGGGATAACTAGCAGCAGAAAGCCTACAAATAAAGCACCACCAGAGTAAGGCCTTTTATCCAGTCCCCTCCGATTCGCAACTTCCTTGTGAACGGAGATTTGATCTCCAGCCGAAAAAAGAAGGGCTGCAAATCGGCCAATAAAAATAGAGTTATAATTCAGCGGAAATACGAAAATGTATTCTTGCCCCCATCGTAGAACCAACGGCTTTGTAAATAAAGAGGGAAACAGTGCCCTTGCGGTCTTATTTGCGAACTATGTAGGAATGCAGCATCCATAAGGCAATAAATGCTATTACCGCCACTACGGGGTCCGTCGTTACCGGCAATATAGGGTTCGGCACAAAAATCCTCCTCTACCTAGAAACGTACGAATCTGGTGCCCCTTTTCTTCTGACGAGCCGCCAGCAAGTTTCGCCCGCTCAACGTCGACATGATCTTCAACTTCTCCCAGTCAGACATGCGTGATGTTGCTTTACGACGCGGAGATGGCCAAACTCTCGGGAATAAAAGGTGACCTTTTACCCGCTTATAGCTTGTTTTCGCGAGGTACATCTGGCTCGGGGGGGGGCGTTTAATTACTCAGCAAAACTAGCCTTCAGTCTTTTCAATCTTTTTCTTTCACGCAACCATTGGTTCACAGCACCAGCAATGAAATATACTGTTGCCATAATAGTGATACGAACCATGACATGCTCCGGGTCGTGTAATTGCTGTGTCTCTACAGCTATAGCAATATAATCTGATAGGGGTAATTCTCCTGGAGGGATATTGAATATATCCAATTCGCACAGTACTACAAGTATTGTATTAGTTATCACAAGATCGGCAAGAATGCTCCAGAACGGAAACTCGTCCAATGAGGAGGAGAAAGAGATCTTGGCTCTGGGTTTTCTTATATCGTCCTGTGGCCATAAAAAACGGCTATTTAGCCATAACCAGGCGTTTTGTCCAAGAAAACTTGGGACAAAGAATATCAAACCAAACACCGCGCATATCACTATATATGTAAGTATCAAATCTTCTGTATCCATAAGAAATCAATACTCCCAAATTAAAAATGATACACTCATGGGCTACCACCAGGGCGGCCCATGAGCCATTATTCTTAGAGAAACATCTAAAGGCTAGGGAAAAGAGCGCTGACCGCCAAGCCTTCGGGCGCACGCGCTACTATAAAAATCACCAAAACTACCACCGGGCGTGCGTAGTCTGCCACACGACATGCAAGTACCTATTATCCATCTATAGGTTGCGCGTAGAAGATTATACGTCGAAACAGCCCTATCCACTGCAACTCCGGCAGCTATTGCGGTCTGGGCTAATACTACCCGTCGGACTGTTATCGCAGTCACACTTTTACCTGCCGCTATCAATAGGGTCGCAGCGCTTAAGTTTGCCATTGTTACTGGCACTCCTGCGGCTATTAGTGCAGCCTTAGCAACTGCGACTGGTACCGTCCACCAAGGATTCACGCTTTTTACTAACATCAATTGTCCGGCTACCAGTGCCACCTGAAAGTCCTCAATGGAGACTTTTTCGGTACCATCATCTGTTTGGAGCAAAAAGTAATTACCCTGTCTTTCCAAGGTAACCTCCCTGCCATCGACAATCGCTACCTCCGGCCAAGGGAACTCATAGGATGCATAGCCTTCTTTTGTTTCAACCTTAAGCATTGGCTGACCGTCAATCACTTGTATCTCTGCATCAAGATACTGAACTTGCTGCGCACGTTGTTTTTCTTGCCCCCTGCCATTTCCCTGCCCGGCGGCTATCGGAGTCGCAAAGGTACTAGACATTAAAAGAATCCCCGCTAGCAACACCGACACAGTACGGACTTTCTTCTTCATTGATTTTTTCGCCCCCTTTAAAAATTATTCTTCAACAACCATTTCCACGCAGTTATCTCTTCGCCCGATTGGAAAAAGTCGCCCTCTAAAAGAACATGTCATGGCCCCTCCCCGCGCGTCAATGCTTCTATCGCTTAATGTTTCTGTTAATTTTGTGTGCTACCCCTGTGTCAACTCATAAGCAAACGTCATCGCTTAGTGTTGAAGATGAGGCAAAGCTCACGCTTACCGCTAAAGGCGATCCGTAATGCATCCACAATAATCAAGGGTCTTGCGCTAAGGGTCGGGGCATTTAATCATAATTAGTAAGAGCTAAGTAAAATGATTAGTAAAGTGTAATTTTGGGTAAGTATTAAGTGAAAGGAAAGCACCGATTGATAGATAAAGGAGGCGAGCATCATGAAGACTTCAGTACAAAGAAGTTTCAGTAAGCTCACTCTGGCATCGCTACCCATGGTGGCAGCAATGGTATTTTTGCTGCTGTTCGCCGGGGTAGCCTTAGGGCTTTCTACGATCCAGCTTCACGGATCGCATGTGGGCGCAAGCAGCGAGACTTTCAACAATGAGTCTGATGACGGCGGATTGGCAGATCCAGTAGTTTGGCACTTTGTCCTAAACCAACTTGATGAGGGGTCTCCAGCAGGGCAACTTACTGTAACCTTTGCATCGGGTGGAACCAGAACAGCGACAGGCATCTCTGTTGGCGCTGGCAGGACCCAGCACTTCTATGTTGGTACAAGTGGCCATGATGTACTCCTGTCGGCCTCCGTGGTTGTGAACTCAAGCGATGGAAAGCTCGTGCTAAGCCATGTGTCATGGGACTATCTGCCCCCTGACGAGGAAGAGCCTCCAGTCGATGAGGAACCCCCTGTAGACGAGGAGCCCCCGGTTGATGAGGAGCCCCCAGTCGACGAGGAAGAGCCTCCAGTCGATGAGGAACCTCCTGTAGACGAGGAGCCCCCGGTTGATGAGGAAGAGCTTCCGATAGACGAAGAGCTTCCAATCGATGAAGAGCCTCCGGTCGAAGACGAGGACCCGATCCTCCCGCTCACAGAGAGCGACGAGGACCCGTTCCTCCCCTTCACGGGCGGCACAGGTTGGCTCCTGGCGATGCTCTCAACGCTCATGGGATCTGCAGGCTACGGTCTCAGGCGCTGGGCCACGAAAACCTAAGTTGACGACCAGAGTAGTTTGAGAAAGGGCCGGGAGACCGGCCCTTCTCCTGTTGGCATAGTATTTGCGCAAAACGCAATAGATTGAAATTTCGGCATCCGGAGGAACGCCGTTTTATGTACAGGTCGGCAGCCATAATAGCCGTACTCGCCGCAGTCCTGGTGATTGCGGTATTTGCCGCACTGGCGCCTCCATGCTTGATGCCGAATTGCGCGATCTACGGACTGATGGGTATTCCTTTTGGATGCTCCGAGCACCTGATGGTGGAGGTCATTCCTGTCGGAGCCCTGGTTACCTTTATGCTTCTTTTCGTGGTCGTTTTCTCCCTGTTCTCTCCCGGCGCGATGGCCAATGGCGGCTTGCGCTTTAGTATAAGCATGGCGCAGTTTCCATACGCCGAGCCACCGCCGCTCGAAAGGTTGCCCACGCGACTTAGAATCTGATACTTCTCGATCAGTTCGTTTACTGTAGTACGACTGATGGAGGAGTAAATCCGTGGAAATATTCGTTCCTATGCTCGTTCTTGGACTTGTTACGAGCCTGCACTGTGTGTCCATGTGTGGACCCATGGTGATCACATACGCCCTCAAGGAAACAGAGGGCGCAACGTGGAAAGACAAACTTGTGCCGAATTTCGCTTACCAGTCGGCCAAGATACTGAGCTATATGATCGTCGGCCTGACACTAGGCGCCATCGGCGGATTCTTTGATCTGGAGGGCGTCCGTCCGTATGTAATGGTGTTGGCAGGCGGTTTCATGATCGTGCTGGCGCTGGGGATGACCGGCCGGTTTCCATGGGCTGCCCGGCTGACCCCGCGTCCACCTAAGTTTCTGGTCTCAGCTCTGAGAGGGGTCAGGCGAAAGGCGATATCCAACGCCGAGCACGGGCAATCGCCGATGAGCGCTCCGATTCTCTTTGGTCTGCTTACAGGACTTATGCCCTGCGCGCCCTTGATCGCCGCGCAGTTGCAGGCCATTGCATCTGGGAATCCGCTGACAGGCGCGCTTGGGATGATGGCCTTTGGCCTTGGAACCGCCCCGCTCATGTTCGGATTCGGGGTTGCGTCGAGTATGATTCCCGCAAAGCTGAAAGCGCGGGTCATGGTGGTGCTGGCCATCGTCGTTTTGCTCTTTGGACTCACCTATCTCAACCGTGGTGCCATGCTTCTCGGTTCGCCAGTGACGCTTCACACGATCACGCAATCCGTACTCGGAGGACCCGCCGAGGGACCCGCCGGCGGCTTTGTAGCCGGCCCCGATGGAGTTGTGGAGATCCCGCTGGTAATAGCGGATGTGCGCTTTGAGCCCTCGGCACTTGCAATTCCTGTCAATCAGCCGGTACGCCTGGTTGTTGACAGGCAGGAGGACAATCCGTGCTCGGATCAGCTCGCCATCCCTCAATTGGGGGTTCTGGTCGATCTCGAGCCATTTGCCACAACAGTGGTCGAGTTACCCCCGGTCGCTCCGGGCAACTATACGCTCACTTGCGGCATGGGAATGATGCCCGGGAGTATAGTCGCTGGTCAGGCTGGGGCTCAGACGGGAGTATCTCCGCTGTTGGTAGGATTGTTCGTTTTAGTCGCCGCCGCCTTGGGCTGGATGACATACCGCCAGCGTGCCTTAGCGGTGGCGGGAAACGCCAGTGGCGACGTAGGAAAGTCCGCGACTGGCGGAGCCGAGCCAGTCAGGTATTTCGGGTTTACCGTCAATGAGCTGGTTGTAATAGCCGCGCTACTGGTCCTGGCGGTAGCTACAGGCCAGTTAATCGGCGGGTTGTAAAATCAAATTCGATGAACAATGTTTTGGAACAGGAGACTGATCGTTATGAGTAATCAAAAAGCCGTCACCTCAGGTGATGCTCAGTTTGTGAGATATGCCCTTGTGGCGATCTTGATCGTGCTCGCACTTCTGATGTCCTATCGTTTCGCCCAGGGCAGGGGCGTTTCCGAAGGAGCCGCTGGCTCGGCGCTGCCCACCCAGGCGGCTTCTAGCGAAGCTTTGCCATGCGGGGGTTGCGGAACGGGCGGGGGCTGCGGAGCCGGTAGCGGCGAGACGATCGAAGGATCCGCTGTCTTGGATAGCGATGGCGTTCAGCGCATCGCCGTCGATACAAGTGCGGGATATTCGCCGAACCTCATCAGGCTGAAGGCCGGAGTGCCTGCCGAGATTACCTTTGGGCAAGGCGCCGGGTGCTTCGCCGAAGTGAAAAGCAACGATCTCGGATTCTATGCGGATCTGACGAGCGGCCCCAAGACCGTCGCTATTCCGCCTCTAGAGCCGGGAATTTATGGTTTTGAGTGCGGCATGGACATGGTCTTTGGCTCGATTCTTGTGCAGTGAGGTGATATTTGATGAGCAACAATGTCGAACAGATCGAGAGTCTCGAAAAAGAAGACAAAGTAGTATTTGATGTCACCGGAATGACCTGCGCCTCATGCGTGGCGGTGATCGAGAAGACCCTGGCGGGTACGGCAGGTGTCTCGAAGGCCTCTGTCAACCTTGCCACCGAGTCGGCGACTGTCGAATTCGATCCCGCGGTGATCGATATCGACGCACTGCTCACGACCGTGAACAAGGTCGGTTACAAGGCTTCAGTGCGGGCCAGCGCCGGTGAAACCGGGCAATCTCCGGTTGACACGCAGCGCGAAGCGCAAGAGCGGCACTTCCGGCGAGAAAAGGCGATGTTCATCTTCGCGTTTTCGCTTGCCTTGCCCTCTTTGCTATTTGCGATGGTACCCCCTTTCATGATGGTGGTGCCCGCGGCGGTGGCAACTTGGTTGGCGAACAATGTGGGTGGCGCCTGGGATCCGTACATGGTGAACAAGTACATCGGATTTATCTTGACCACCCCGGTGCAGTTTATCGCCGGCGCGCAGTTCTACCGAGGATTTTGGCATGCGATCAAGCGTCGTACCGGCAATATGGACACGCTTATCGCGATAGGTACGAGCGCGGCTTACTTTTATAGTGTGGCCGCTACGTTTATTCCGAAGTTCGCGGCCGAGCCAATGTTTTATGAAGTAGCGGCGATGCTGATCACCTTCGTGATCCTCGGCAAACTGCTCGAGGCTAGAGCTAAAGGCAAGGCAAGTGACGCGATCAAGAAGCTCATGGGGTTGGCGGCGAAGACGGCGAGGGTCGTCAGAGGCGGCCAGGAGATCGATGTGCCGGTCGAGCAGGTCATCGTCGGCGATATCGTGGTGGTCCGTCCGGGCGACAAGATCCCGGTTGACGGCATCGTCGTTGAGGGACGCTCCAGTGTCGATGAGTCAATGCTTACCGGAGAATCGATTCCGGTGGAGAAAAACACGGGCGACACCGTCATCGGAGCGACCATAAACAAACTGGGCTCGTTCAGATTTCGAGCCACCAAGGTCGGTTCTGATACAGCGCTTGCGCAGATCATCAGGCTTGTCGAGGAGGCACAGGGCTCTAAGGCTCCGGTCCAGCGTTTCGCCGACCGGATCAGCGCGGTGTTCGTTCCCGCGGTGGTGGCCTTCGCGCTCGTGACGTTTCTGGTCTGGCTGCTGCTTGGGCCAACTTTCTTCCCAGGCGCGATGGGTGAGTTCACGCCCTTTGTGAAAGCATTGCTTGTGGCGACCGCTGTTCTAGTCATAGCCTGCCCGTGCGCGTTAGGGCTCGCCACTCCGACGGCAATAATGGTCGGAACAGGAAAAGGCGCAGAAAACGGCATCCTGATAAAGAGCGGAGAGGCTCTTGAGACCACTCACAAGGTAAATGCGATCATCTTCGATAAGACCGGCACGCTGACTCACGGCACGCCGGTAGTGACCGAGTTCGAGACCATCGCTTCTCCCGATGGCAAGGAGCTACTCGGCCTGGCCGCTACCCTGGAGCGCCTGAGTGAGCATCCGCTCGCCGAGGCAATCGTTGCGCATGCCGAGAAAAACGGGATCCCCCACTATTCGGCCACAGAGTTTGAGGCCATCCCCGGACACGGTGTGGAGGGCGTTGTCGAAGGGCGCAAGGTCTTCCTCGGAAACAGGAAGCTTATGGAGCGCCATGATATCGATATTTCCGCCCTCGCCGACAGAGTCGCGCAGCTTGAGAGCGAAGGAAAGACCGTGATGCTTATCGCGGTTGACAACGCAGCTGCTGGCCTTATCGCGGTGGCGGACACGCTGAAGAGCAACAGCAAAGAGGCGGTGGAGCGGCTGCGGAGCATGGGCCTGGCCGTCTACATGATCACCGGTGACAATCGCCGCACCGCCGAGGCGATCGCCGCGCAAGCGGGTATTTCGGCGGAGAATGTGCTGGCAGAAGTGCTGCCGGAGCACAAAGCCGCCGAGGTAGCCAGGTTGCAGGCCAAGGGCCTGAAGGTGGCAATGGTCGGCGACGGGATCAACGACACCCCAGCGCTGGCAAAGGCGGATGTGGGCATCGCGATGGGTGCCGGCACTGACGTGGCGATGGAAACAGGTGAGATAGTCCTCATCAAGAACGATCTTCGAGACGTGGTGACAGCGATCGAGCTTTCCAAACGGACGATGCGCAAGATATACCAGAACTTCTTCTGGGCGCTCGGGTACAACACTCTTGGTATACCCGTGGCGGCTTTAGGGCTGCTACGTCCAGAGCTGGCGGGAGCGGCGATGGCGCTTTCGAGTGTGAGCGTGGTCACCAGCTCGTTGTTGCTGCGAAGGTTCCGGCCCTCGTTGGCCAGGAAAAAGGCTTAGTACCAGAAAACCTGGCGCCAGGAAAAGGCTTAGCGCCAGAAAGCTTGGTGCCAGGAAAAATTGTAGCTTCGGAGGAAAAGGAAGAAAAAATGAGGAAACTCATAAAGATAGCGGCAGTATTAGCGGCAGCCGCGGCGCTGATCGCACTCACGGTGTTTTCATTCAGGGCGGACTCGGGCAAGATGCTCGGGGTCGTTGTGGCCGAAGGTGGAGCGATCATTGAAGTCGTGGATCAGCCGGGCGAGCGGGAGAGTATCCTGGTTGACAGGGTCGTTGCGCCCGATGACTCCTGGGTTGTTGTCCACAACACCGCCGAGGAGGGAATGCCTGGACCGAAAGTCGGAATCACGAGAGTCGGAAAGGGTGAAAGCCGCGATGTAGCCGTCGAGCTTGAGCCGGGTGTCGAGTTGACTCCGGACTTGCTGGTCGTGATGCACGCGGATCGCGGCGTTAGAGACAGATTCGAGTTTGACATGGAGTATTTCGACAAGAGCCCCGATAAGCCATACTTCATTGATGGCATGAAGTTGGCGAAAACTATCACCATAAACCAGTGAGCTCGATTTGAGGGAGAAAAGGCGAATGCTTTCCTTGGCAATACCTAAAGGGTCGCTGCAGGAGCAAACGATGCTTCTATTTGCGCAGGCCGATCTTGGGATCCGCAAGTCCAGCCGGGCGTACAACCCGACCATCGACGATCACAGAATCGAGCGGGTAAAGGTGTTGCGCCCGCAGGAGATACCGTTGTTCGTCCAGGACGGCTACTTCGATATTGGCCTTTCCGGTCATGATTGGGTGCGGGAAAGCGGCGCGGATGTAATCGAGATTGCGGATCTGCCATACGCCAAGACCGGCGCGGGCGTGGTCCGCATGGTTCTAGCGGTTCCGGAAGAATCCAGCATCGCCTCGGCAAGAGACATCAAGCCGGGCAGCCGGATTACGACGGAGTTTCCCAGGGTCACCAAGGAGTATTTCGACAGGCTCGGAATCGATGTCGAGGTTTTCTTCTCGTACGGCGCCACCGAGGCCAAGGTGCCCGAGATGATGGACGCGCTTGTTGATCTGACGGAGACAGGATCTACACTTCGCAAAAACGGCCTGAAGATAGTCGACACGATCCTGGAGTCCACGACCAGGCTGCTCGTGAACAGGGCCGCATGGGAGGACCCCACCAAGCGCCAAGCTATCGAGGAGATACGAACGCTGCTCCTGGGCGTGATAGAGGCGCGAGGGAAGGTGCTGTTGTCGATGAACGTCAGCGGGGCCTGCCTGGAGGCCGTCGTTGCCGTTTTGCCAGCCATGAAGCGGCCCACAGTCAACAGCCTGTACGGCTGCGACGGCTATGAGATCACAACGGTGGCCGAGAAAAGCACCGTAAACGTGCTGATCCCGAAGTTGAAAGCAGCAGGCGCCGACGACATACTCGAGATTCCGATAACCAAGATAGTCCGCTAGAAGTTAGCCGAACGCCACCGGCGCCGTATTTCGCCGGTGGCATCGTGCTGGAGAGGCGAGCGAGTGCGGATCGCAGTCATAGGCGCTGCAGGCCGAACAGGCAGGCATGTGGTGAGACAGGCTCTCGGGCAGGGCGATGATGTCGTGGCGCTGGTCAGGCACATCGGATCGCTTGAGATGACCCATCCGCGGCTAAGTGTCATCGAGGCCGATGTGCGCGATGTCGACTCCCTTCGGGAGGCGTTGCGAGGGTGTGACGCGGTTGTCTCGGCGATTGGGACCAGGTCGGCTCCGAGGGTGGATCTTTACTCGGCGGGCATCGCCAACATCATGCAGGCTATGGCCGAAAGCGACATCAGGAGGCTCTCGGCGGTCAGCGCCGCAGGTGCTTTCGCGCGAACTCATCGCAATCTTACCTTCGGGTACAAACTGCTGATACGGACGGCATACCGGGCTCTCTACGATGACCTGGAGATGATGGAGACTCTGATTGCGGCCAGCGCTATGGAGTGGACGATCGCCAGGCCGTCGGGATTGACCGACGGGCTGCACACCGGGGATTACAGGATCGGGCTTACGGGTCAGCCGCTTAAGGCCGGCGGGAAAATTTCTCGCGAGGACGTTGCCGGATTTTTGCTAAAGTCTCTCAAGGTAGATACTTGGCTGCGCAGGGCGGTCACTATCTCGGAATGATCGGATAGATATTCGCGAAAGGTTTCTTATGTCACTAAGCATTGCAAGCACGGTCGAGCTCTCCAATGGCGTGGCGATGCCGCTTCTTGGGTTAGGCACATTTATGATCACCGATGAGTCACAGATTCACGACGCTGTTCTGACCGCCGTCGAGACCGGATATCGTTTGATCGACACGGCCTCCATCTACAAAAACGAAGAGGCGATAGGCCGCGCCTTGCGCGATAGCGGTATCGCTCGGGAGGAGATATTCCTGACCACCAAGTGCTGGAATGACGAGCAGGGCTATCAAGCGGCTCGCGAAGCATTTGAGCGTAGCTGCGACCGGCTGAACGTGGGCTACGTGGATCTGTATCTGGTTCACTGGCCCGCCGCCGAGCACTACGCCGGTACCTGGCGGGCGCTTGAGGAGCTATATGCCGATGGCAGAGTCCGGGCCATCGGTGTGAGCAACTTTCTTTCCGCACATCTCGAAGAGCTCGCGAAAGTGGCAAATATCGCCCCGATGGTAAATCAGGTGGAGTTCCATCCGCGCCTACAGGAGCCAGAGCTAGTGAAGTATTGCCAGTCGCATAACATCCAAATCCAGGCGTGGGCACCGCTGATGCGCGGGGCTATCGGCGAGGTTACAGAGATCTTGCAGATTGCCCGAAATCACGGAAAGACTCCAGCGCAAGTGACGCTTCGCTGGCTGTTGCAGCGGGGGATCGGCACTATCCCAAAATCCGTGCACTCAAGCAGGATCGTTGAGAACGCAGCGATATTCGACTTCGAGCTTGCCGAGGCGGAGTGTGCGCTTATCGACTCGCTCGATTCCGGGCTCAGGACCGGTCGGCACCCGGACAGTTGGGGACTTACCTGATCGGCCGAGGAGTGAAACTTCGGGAGCTGGCCTCTTCCGAAGCGTATGTGAGCGCCTTGAGCGCTGCCGCTATAGATGGATGTTTGCTGCTTCCGCTTCGAACCAGTGCGGATATGCTCCGAGTTACTCTGATGTCTTCGGGAATCCGCAAAACCACGCCCGGGACGCTAGCGAACATCGCCAGAGGCGGGACGAGAGCTACCCCAAGCCCCGCTTGCACCGCTGCCAAAATAACCTGGTAATCGTTGCTATGGAAGTTGATAAGAGGGTTGTAGCCGGCCTGGTTGGCGACGTGTATCTGGATCTCCAAAAGTGACGAGCCGTCCCTGCCGACAATCCAGCGTCGATCTGCAAGGTCGGTCATTTTGAGAGACCCGGTAGCTTTAGGGTCGGTTTCCGGCAGTGCGATATACATGGGCTCGTTCATCAGCGCATGGCGCTCGATTCCGGGATCTATACTAGGCGCAAGATGGTCGAACTCGTATATCATGACCACGTCCATGCCGCGGGCTTTGAGCATCGGTATACTCTCTTCTGGCTCCAGATCGCTTACGATTGGTTCGAGGAAAGGATAGGTCTGGGCTAGCGATACGACTGCCGGGATCAGTATCGATCTGGCTGCAGTGGGGAATGCACATACCCTGATTGGCCCAGCGGGAAGATTGCCCTGTGCAATGATCGCCAGGTCGGTCTGCGCCCTTTCAAGAATAGCAAGGATATGTTCGGCGTGAGCGACGAGCTGGATTCCTGCGTCCGTGAGCTTGACGCTGCGCCCCGAGCGCTCCAGCAACTTCACACCGGCCTCGCGCTCCAGCACCGCCATCTGCTGTGAAATTGCCGAAGGAGAGGTATAGAGTGCGTTGGCAGCCGCGGCTATACCGCCACGAGACGCCACTTCCCTGAGTATGCGCATTCGGTTCACGTTCAACATTTAAGATTATCTTACGAGATAGTAAAGAAATCGGCAATTGAACTTGTGTGTAAAAGGGGAAATAATATCTATGAGAGTTCTCCCACGCCGTCACCAGTGCCCACCGGTGACGGCGCTCCTATTCTCTGGGATACTCAAGGGCATGTATCAGCAAGATTACATCCTTCGCATGATCGAGACGGTGGGTGCGGTATTTCGCCGGATGGTCTTCCTGATTCAAAACGGGCGCCTCGCCGATGCCCTCACGCTGTCGAGAGAGGCCATCGAACAGGCTTCCGACACGGACCCGGCTCTTATCGATTCACTTACCGCTGACGGCATATTGCAGCTGTTTTCTATCGGCGGAACTCTTGATGCGTCAAGAACGGCGCTTCTCGGGATGGCGTTGCGGCACAGGGCCTCTGTGCTTGCGGCATCAGGCGATCTTGAGGAAGCGGCTCTGCAGCGGGAAAAAGCCGAAGCGCTGCTTACAGCGGCTATTCAAGCGGAACCAGAGCTGGCCAAGATCGTTGACGCCCTGAACTAGCTACCGCTCGCGCTCGAGCAGTAGGCGCTTCAGATCGACTCCCCACCGGTATCCACGAAGCGAGCCGTCCGAGCCGATGACTCTGTGGCATGGAACGAGGATCGCGACAGGGTTTGCCCCGCACGCTTGAGCGACGGCTCTCGCAGCTGTCGGGTGCCCGATTACTGCGGCGATCTCGGCATACGTTGCGGTGGCTCCGGGCTTGATCTGTCGCAGGGCGGCCCAGACCAGCTTTTGGAACGCCGTTCCGAGAAGTGCCACGGGGATATCCTGTGCCAGGCATGGGTTCTCGACGGATTCGGCGACTCTATCAGTCAAGGGGCCGCCAGGTTCCTCAATGAGGTTAGCCGCCGGAAAGCGCGCTTTTAGCTCTGCAAGCAGCGCAGCATTGGAGTTGCCGAAAGCAAGGTAGCAAACGGAGCCGTCAAGCCATGCCACTATATAGCGGCCAAACGAGCAGTCAGCGAAGTTGTAACGCAGCGTTCCCTGTAAAGAGCGCGTACGCAGATCCACTTTCAGCTGCACGCACCCGAGACACAGCAGGGGGAGGCCATTCGAACAAGGCGCTCAGAGCGCTGGAAGTCAGGGTCGAGCATGCATGTCGGGTCCTCACCCATGGGGTCGCCCTCGGCATGCCAGGCCTTGGTGCGGCAACCATAGCAGATGTTGAGGTACTCACACTCTCCGCACTTGCCCGTAACCGGCTTTTTGCGAATACTCAGCAGGGAGTCAACGGCCTCTTTCACGCTCATGTCACGGACATTTCCAATCGTCCAGTCCTGCGCGAACTGGCACGGCATGATCCCGCCCTCGGAGTTGATGTTCATGTGACCCTTGCCGACGGGGCAAGCGTTCATAATCTTGAGGCGCTCCATGGTAGCGGTGATGTCGTAGCCGCGCTCGACGAGTTTCTCGGCGATGTACGGGACGAATGAGGGCATCGCGCCGATATCGTACTCCAAGCCCTTTTGCTTGCTTTCGACCGTTTTTATCGAATCTTCGAGGATGAAATCCGCAAGCTCGCGCCATTGCTCCGCTGTGATGCGGTTGTCTTCACCATCTTCCGAGCGGCCCGAAGTGATGAGGTCGCAAAGGTAGATGAGCCCGGCGTCCAGATCCTTGGCTTCCTGAATCAGGTCGTAAATGAATGGCCAGGTGTCCTTGGAAAGCGCTGTCTTTACCGCAACGCCGACGCCTTCTTCGCGCAGTATCTTGATTGCCTCTGCAACGCGCTTTCGGGTGCCCGGCACACCTACAAGAGCGTCGTGGAACTCCTCCGGGCCGTAAAGTGATGTCGCGATGAAGCTGACGCCGGCGGCCTTGAGGCGCTTTGCGGCATCACGATCGATCAGGGTGGCGTTGGTCGATATCGTGGTCTGGATGCCATACTTTCTGGCCTCGGCGAGCATCTCCCAGAAGTTGGAGCGCAGCATCGGCTCACCGCCGGACATGAATAGCAGGGGAAGTTGTGATTCGCCAAGTTGACGGATGATGTCGATGGTCTCTTCGTCGGTCAGCTGGGCGGGCCTCGCCTTTGCGTCTGCGGCCATATAGCAGTGGTCGCAAAGCAGGTTACAGCGATTCGTGATGTTCCAGATTACCTCGCTGGGACGACCAAGCATCGATGCCTTGACGGCCTTGTCCTCTATCGCGGTGAGAGGGCCGTCCTTGAAGAAGAGAGAACGAACGTGCGCCATTTTGGGATCCTTTGAGCAACAGGGTTGATATTGGCGGCAATATGCCATATAGCGCCATATTTTAGCACAAATGCGATGCTTGTGCTACATTTCACAATGTAACTGAGGTCACCAGTCGCTAAGCTTTTTGACGCCGAGCTACCACTCCGCTGAACTGTGCTTGACGCCGAGCCAGCGGCAGCTTTACGGTCTGACGCCGACGTAGATAATTACGAGTGAGCCACGCGGTGCGCTGAAGTCAGGTATGGGATCCTGGGTTAGAACGATACCGTCGTCGGGGCTTACCTGCTCTTGCACATCGACCGTAAAGCCCTGCTCGCGGAGTGTCGTGATCGCCTGTTCTTCTCTTTGGCCGATGACGTTGGGGACACGCACAAGGTCCTTGCCCTTGGAGACTTGAATTGTTACTTCTGCGCCGACTCTCAGCGACGCACCCGCATCGGGAGATTGACCTATCACGGATCCTCGCGCCACGGTTTCACTGAACTCTTCGACGACTTTGACTTTGAATCCTGCGGCCTCAAGCTGTCTGCGGGCGTCGCCCTGGGACATTCCGGTTACCGGTGGTATCTCTCGCAGCTCGATTCCGCGACTGACGACGATCGTAACAAGAGCGCCCTGCGGCTCGAAGGTATCTGCCGCCGGGACCTGCCGGATAACGACACCTTCAGGTTTGTCGGAGTACTCTCTCTGTATGGTATTGAGCTCGAAGCCGGCCTTGCGCAGCTCCGCGAGGGCCTCGGCTTCGCTCAAGTCGGTCAGGTTGGGTACGGCGAAGCGCTGGGATCCTTGGCTGAAGACCACCGACACCTCTGACGGCACCTCGACTTCGGTGCCTGCGGTGGGATCCTGACTCAACACCGTGCCCGAAGGCTCCTCCGAGTACTCGAAAGTGACGGTACCGACCGTCAACCCGATCTCTTCGAGTGCGTCGGTCACCTCCTGCTCCGTCATGCCAGTCAAGTCAGGCAGTACCACCATTGGGGTGGTCTGAAACGCGCCGAGTCCCCAGGCGGTGCCAAATGCGATGATCAGCAGAACCGTAACCAGTGCGATCCAGGGCCAGGGGTTTCTGCGGCTTGGCACGGGTCGAACCCGTGGGTTCCCGGGCCTTTGCCCGGATGCGCCTACCGCCGGCATGACCGAGGTCGCGTCCATCATATTCTCGGCGATTACCGGCTCGATCGTGCGCCCCGCCGCGACCCGACTCAAGTCGCGACGCATCTCCTCGGCGGAAAAGTAGCGCTCGGACGGAGACTTGGCCATTGCGCGCAGAATGATAGCTTCGAGTCCCGAGGGGATCGATGGGTTTATCTGCCGAGGAGGGATCGGGTCTTCGTTTACCTGTTTCAGCGCTACCGCCACAGGTGTTTCCGCGTCGAAGGGAACGCGCCCGGTAGCCAGCTCGTACAAGACGACTCCCAAAGAGTATAGGTCGCTTGACGCGGTCAACTCTTTACCCTGCGCCTGTTCGGGGCTTACGTAGTGCGCGGTGCCTAGCACGGATCCGGTTTGAGTCATCTGCGTGTTGCCCGCTCGGGCGATGCCGAAATCCATCACCTTGATTGAGCCGCTCGGAGTTAGAACGATATTGTGTGGCTTGATGTCGCGGTGGATGATGTCGTAGCCGTGCGCCACCGAAAGCGCGGCACACACCTGCGAGGCGTATTCGGCGACCTTCGCCGGATCGACGGGGCCTTTTTTGGTTACCAGTTCCTTGAGGTCGGCGCCGTGCACGTATTCCATAACAATATAGTAGGCTTCGCCGTCTTGTCCCCAGTCGTAGATGTTGACGATGCCCGGGTGGGAAAGGTTGGCCGCAGCCTGGGCCTCCTGGCGAAAGCGTGCGACAAATGCGGGGTCGGAGGAGTAGTGGGAGTGCAGGACTTTGATCGCTACGGTGCGGCCGAGAACCTCGTCTACGGCCTTGTAGACCTCGGCCATGCCTCCAGAGCCGATCTTTTCGGTTACACGGTATCGTCGGCCAAACACCATATCTTCCACACTTTGCTCCGTTTCGTCCAACTAAGAAATCACCGTGTGAACGTTCGATTGTATTCTAGCCGAATAATGCTCTCATCGGGTAAGTGCCGTCTGCAAGACACTGCGAGCGGCAGGTGCGGCATGACGGCCGCCCGGCCCGGCGTTTTCCAGCACCACCGCAATCGCTACAGCGGGATTGTCGGCTGGCGCGAATCCGATGAACCACGAGTGGGGCGTACGCTCGCCGCCGACCTCGGCGGTTCCTGTCTTGCCGGCCACCGAAACACCGGGTATCGACGCCGCTCGCCCGGTGCCCGCGGTTACTGCCGTGACCATCAGGTCAGTTACGGTTTGTGCAGTGCCCGGCTCGCATGCCTCAAGCCATCCTTCTGGGCGATTGCGCGAGATGATCCTTCCTGCCTGGTCGGTGACTCGCGTGATCAGGTGGGGGCGCATCACGACTCCGTCATTGGCGATCCCCGAGGCCACAAGCGCCATCTGCAGGGCTGTCGACTGAGGGCCGGGAGTGTCATGCTCTCCGACAGGCTGGCCGATTCCCGCCCACGCTGTCTCCCAAAGTGTCATCCTTGCGGGATCGGGCATCACTGATGTCGCAACAGGGATCTCCAG
>JAGXSC010000041.1 GCA_018334075.1 Actinomycetota bacterium | reverse complement strand
CCCAGGCCTGGCTGCCCGAACACCTAGCCGCGATAGTGGTCGTGGCCCACGGCTACGCCGAGCACAGCGGCCGGTATCTGCAGGTGGCCGAGTATCTAGCTGCGCAAGGCATAGCGACCTTTGCCCTCGACCAGCGCGGGCATGGCCACAGCGAGGGGGAGCGGGCGCTAGTCGGCAGGCTGTCCGACTGCGTCGGTGACCTGGCGCAGTTCATCAGCCAGGTTCGGGCCGAGCATTCCGCCCCGCTGTTCGTGCTAGGGCATAGCATGGGTGGGGCCATCGCCCTGCAATACGCTTTGAACTACCCTCAGAGTGTGGACGGGCTGATCACCAGCGGCGCGTTTTTGCTGAGCGCCACGCCTGCTCCGCCCTGGCTGCGGGCGGTGGTGCGGCTGTTGGGCTGGATAGCGCCGAGACTGCCGGTTAAGCCGCTCGATGCCGCCCTACTTTCGCGTGATCCGGCGGTGGTGAGCGCCTATGATGATGATCCGATGGTCTATCGCGGCAAGGTTATGGCGCGGATGCTGGACGTGCTGTTAAGTGCCGGACCGCTGGTGTTAGCACAAGCCGAGCGCCTTACCCGGCCGCTGCTAATCCTCCACGGCGGCGACGACAAAATTGCTGCGCCGGAGGGAAGCCGCCGCCTGCACGCGCTGGCGGGCGCCAGCGACAAAACCCTGCGCGTTTATGAGGGGTTCTACCATGAGATCTTTAATGAGAAGGGCGAGATAGTGCTGGCAGACATCGTGCATTGGATTAACACGCGGCTCGCTCAAAGAGAGTTCACTGGCTGAGTGCCGTAGCGCTTTGGGCCTCAGGACGAGGTTAATCCTGTTGACCAGAAGGTGTTATCCCCTTGGACGAACCGCACTCGGGCCAGCCGAAGGCCGACTTAAAGCGCGACGCGCCTAGGCCTCGCTCATCAAGCGTCTGGCCTCGAGTAGCACGGTGTCGAACATAGCAGGTGTCAGCCGTCCGGTATTGGTGTTTTGGAAGCTGACGTGATAGCTGTCGACAAGCGGCAGGCCGCCGGGGATCCGGTGCAGCGCGCCGTGAGCAAAGACATAGTCCTTCTTGGCGAGCGTGTGCCCACGCGCTTTTAAGAGCTCAAGGTGGCTGTCGTGGGCAATAGCGCCCAAAGCCAGGACGACCCGCAGATAGGGGAGCCCCAACAGGTCGTGTGCAAGCCATTCCCGGCAGGCGGTTAGCTCCGCGCGGGTTGGCCGGTTGGCAGGCGGCACGCAGCGGCACGCTGCCGTGATCCAGACGCCGTAGAGCTTAAGCCCGTCGCCCTGCTGGGTAGCCTTAGCTTGGCTGGCCAGCCCGGCGCGGTACAGCGCGGGATAGAGGAAGTCGCCCGAGGCGTCGCCGGTAAACATCCGCCCGGTGCGGTTGCTGCCGTGCGCACCGGGAGCCAGGCCGAGGATGAGGAGGCGAGCCTCGGGGTCGCCAAAGCCGGGCACCGGCTTGCCCCAATAGGTCTCCTGGCGGCGGCGCTTAAGGTGCGCTACCTCCTCGCGGTAGTCGGCCAGGCGGGGGCAGCGGCGGCACGCCGCAAGCGCCTCGGGGTAGAAGTCGTAAGCCACGCCTCAGCCCAGATAGGGGGCCAGCCCCCGCGTCAGCCGATGTAGCGCTTCAGCCAAGATATGCCGTGGTGTGGCGAAATTCAGGCGTGCGAAGCCCTCAAAGCCGGGGCCGTACTGCGGCCCGTCGTTGAGGCCGACTCGGCAGTCGTTAAGGAGCATCTGGCAGAGCCTGTCGCCGAGCCCTAGCGCCCGGAAGTCGAGCCAGGCGAGATAAGTAGCCTGGGGGGGCAAGTAGCCCACTCCGGGGAGGTGCTTTGGCAGATAATCGCCTAAAAAGCGGCGGTTACCATCGAGGTAGCGCAGGGTCAGCTCGAGCCACGGTTGGCCTTGCCGATAGGCCGCCATGGTGGCTACCTGGGCCATCACGTTAGGGCCGGTCACCAGCCCGCGAGCGTGCCGCTTGAGGCGAGCCAGCAAGGCTGCGTTCTGGCTGACGACGATGCCGATCTTTAAGCCGGCGATGTTAAAGGCCTTGGTCGGGCCGAACACGGTAATGGTGCGTTGCGCAATCTCAGGATGCAACGAAGCCAAGGGAAGGTGCTGCTCGCCGGGGTAGAGCAGGTCGCTGTGCAGCTCGTCGGAGAGGACCCACAGGTTATGCCGCAAAACGAAGTCGGCCAGTCTTTCCAGCTCCTTGCGGTTGAATACCCGCCCTGTCGGATTATGCGGATGACAGAGCAGCAAGACTCTGGTAGCTGGCGTAACGAGCGCCTCGAGCTGTAAAAAATCGATTTGGTACTGGCCGTTATCCACTACCAGCGGGTTGTAACGCGGCAGCCGGCCGGTGTCCTTAACGGCGCTGATAAAGGGCGGGTAGATGGGCGTCTGGATGATGACCTCGTCGCCCGCGCTGCTGCACGCCAGGACTGCCAGATAGAGGCTGGGGATGACGCCGTTAATGAGCCAGAGCTCTTCGGTGCCCAGTCTCCAGCCGTACCGCGCTGCCATCCGCTCAAGGATCGCCTCGAGCAGGCCGGGTTCGCCCGTGGCCAGCGAGTAGCCGAGATAGCCGCCAGCGCGCTCTTGCAGCGCCGCAACGATCTCGGGCGCTACCGGGAAGTCCATGTCGGCCACCCACAGCGCGATAACATCAGGATCAAAATGATGCCATTTGACCCCGGGTTGGCGCTGAAGCTCGGCTAGGGTGATCTGGTCGAACGGGTGCATGCCGGAGTCTACCGTGAACCGGAGCGTTGTTCCGCCAACAGCAGCGCGTGGTTCTTGCTGGTGAGAGTCAGTCCGTGCTTAACGCAGAAACGCTCGAAGTAGGCCACCCGCCGGGGATTGGTAAGGTCATCCGAGACCATCTGCTGATGGACCAAGTAGCTTATGCCAGGACTAGCCAAAGTGCAGAGCGGATAGCCGGCTGAGAGTACCCGCAAGATCCAGTCCCAATCGAAGTAGCTGCCGACCTCGTGGTCGAACGGGCCGAGCTGGTCGTGCAGCGTTCGAGGATAAGCCAGGCTCGAGGTCAGTAAGGTGTTGTCCTGACGGAGGCGCTCCGGACTGGCTGGCAGCGCGAACAGCTCTCGCTCCTGCATGCCTTCGGTGCGCTCGCGCACCAGCCAGCCGTGGCGGTGGACCAGGGCCGGGCCC
>JAGXSC010000040.1 GCA_018334075.1 Actinomycetota bacterium | reverse complement strand
GCCTTGAACCGCAGGGTTTCGTTCGATCGTACTGGGGCGAAACGGGTCCGGGTGCACGACGGAAGTACTACACGATAACCGAGAAGGGTCGCGCAGCTTATCGGCAAAACCTAGAGGACTGGAAGCGTGCACGTACGTTAATTGATCGCCTGGTGTCAGGCACGGAGCAGGAGGGGTGATCGTGGAGGCAATAAGGTATTACGTCAAGGGCGCCTTCCAGGGCGTCAAGGAGACACCGCAAGTTCTTGAACAGCAAGAAGAGCTAATTGCGGACATCTCCGCCAAGGTGGAGGACTTGGTGTCAGAGGGCAAAACACGCGAGGAGGCTTTAGGGGCGGCAATCGCGTCCATGGGCGAGTTGTCCGCTCTCGTAGACGAGTTCAGAGCCGAGCAAGAAGCCCTGAACCTCAGCGCAGACGCTCCCCTAGTGCCGACGGTCGAGGTGTACTCAGGGAGTCTGGAATTCCATATCGCGGCGATAACCACCGGGGTCGTCGCCTTCCTAATGCTGATGTGCACGGCGGTCGGGGCGGTTACAGACACCATCCTTGGCTTCGTCGGCGTCGTCCTGCTCGCCCTCCTGGTTGCAGCTGCGTGGTGGCTACGCGACACCTACATAAGATCTGCGCCGCGCTGGAGTGAAGTTGAGACGAGGGGGCTCGTCCAAGGAAAAAGATTGCTCAAGTCCATCGGTCTTGCCGCGGCGATTGCCTTCGTCGCGGTCTTCGTGAACTTAAACTTCCAGCGAAACGAATTCTGGTTCTGGCCACTATGGGTCGCAGCGACCGCACTGCCAATCCGGCTGATGGTGGAATGGTTCGCGATACGACAGGGCTGGTTTCTCGCCGAGGATGCATCTCTGACGGTGGAAATCGACCAGTTCGCCTAGCCCAGAGGGGTCATCGTTACGCAACGGCCGAGGGCTGCACCTTGTGCGCAGGCCTCGTACGTGCTCGAGCTAGAGCTCGCGGCGCTGGAACACCAGCGCCGCGAGCGCGACGAGCACCACCGTCGCCGTGATCGACGTAGCCACCGGCCACGCGATCGACAGGTCCGGCTGCCCGAGCACGATGCGGTCACCGAGGCCGATGAGTCCCGCCGGCGAGTAGTCGCGTGCGACGTGCCATATTGAGAGGATCGACATCGCGAAGAACACTGCGATGCCCGCTCCAGCAGCCCCGGCTTGTGACTTGAGCAGCACCGAGAAGAGCATCATGAGCGCGACGAGGAACGCCGCAAGCACGTACCACACGCCCACCATCGCCGCGAACTCGGCAAGCAGCGACGTGTCGAACATGATCGCCGTCACACCGGCGCACAGCGCGGCTCCGACACCTCCGGCTACCGCAAGCAGGATCCAGTTCGATACCGCCTTGGCGACCACCATCGCCGTGCGCGACACCGGCTTCGTGAGCACGAGTTGCGCCGTACCGCTCCGGCGCTCGCCCGATATCGCCCCCGCTGTCGCGATGATGAGCGCGATCACCGCGATCTCAATGGCGTTGTTGTTGAACTGCAGGTAAGCATCGGCCGTCGTCGCCGGAGGGATCTCGATCACGATCCCTTGAGCCTCGGAGCCTGCCATCGAGGAGACCAGTGCCGGGGTAACCTCGGCGATGAGCGGGCTCGTCAGACCGAAGAAGATGAGGATCCCGGGCACCACGTACAGCCGCCACGTACGGACGATCTCGGTCAACTCCTTGCCGAGGAACACTGCGAATCCGTGCATCAGGACCTCCCCCCTACGAGCTCGACGAAGACGTCTTCGAGTGTCGGCTCCTCGTCGACCATGCGCACGAGCGCCATATGCTTGCTCGCCACGATCGCGGGAATAGACGTGCGCGCCGCATGCAGGTCGCCTACCACGCACCGCACCGTCTGGCCGTCACGCTCGCACCCCATCGCCCACGGCTGAGCGGAGAGCAGCGCCTCGAGATCCTCGGCGCCACGCTCGACCTCGACGGCAAGGCGCACCGCGTGACCCTCGCGCTTGAGCTCGGCGATCGTCGCCTGCCTGACCACGCGACCGTGATCGAGGATGGCGACCATGTCGCACACACGCTCCACATCGGTGAGGATGTGCGTCGAGAAGAAGACCGTGGTCTTGCCTCGCAGAGCCGCAATCATCTCGAGCACGTCCTTGCGGCCCATCGGGTCGAGCGCGCTCGTGGGCTCGTCGAGCATGAGCAACTTGGGGGCGTTGATGAGTGCCTGCGCCACACCGAGCCGCTGCTTCATGCCGCGCGAGAAGCCGCCGACCCTCTGCGTGACCCCGGCGAGTCCCGCAAGGTCGAGCAGGGACGCCACACGCTCGTCGAGCAGGCGGCCGCTCACGCCGTGGAGCCGACCTGCAAAGCGCAAGAACTCCTCGGCGGTCATCCACGGATAGTAGCCGGGGACGTCGGGTAGGAAGCCGATCAGCGCGCGCACGTCGTTGGTGGCGCGCACCACGTCGTGCCCGAACACCGTCGCGCCGCCGACGCTCGGCCGGGCCATGCCCGTGAGTATCCGAAGCGCGGTCGTCTTGCCCGCACCGTTGGGGCCGAGGAAGCCGTAGACCGAACCCTCCGGCACGGTGAGGTCGACACCTTCGAGCGCGCGGGTCTCGCCGTAGTACTTCGATAGGCCGGTGATCTCGATGGCGACGCCGGTGGCGGTCGGGGCATCTGTGGCGACGGCCCGGCCGCTCATCGGGTCTCGCGCTCCCCGTAGAGCGAGTCGACAGCGCGGCGAGTACGCTCGTGTGCAGCCGCGTCCGCAGGCGCCGCTTTCACGTCGATCTCCTCGGGTACGTTACGACCGATCGCCAGATAGAGGATCGGGCCGATGAACGAGTTGCCGAGAAAGATGATGACGAGCGCCCACAGCCACTTCCTGCCGAAGCGAACCCGTGGCCGTCGCGCAAGGTCGACCAGCGCGACGACGGTAACAGCCAGTTGCAGCGCGATTAGGGCACCGAGGCCCCACACCACAGATGTCGAGACTTCGAGTGACTCCGCAATCGATTCGATCATCCCCATACACCTCCCTTTCTTTCCAGCAAATGCCCTAACTCAGTGACCGCTACCGCTGCTCGAGCGGGATGTACTCCCGCCTCGCGCCGACCGCTTTGTATGCGGGTCGGATGATCTTGCCGCCGGTAGCGATCTCCTCGATGCGATGCGCGCACCACCCCGCGACACGGGAGATCGCGAAGAGCGGGGTGAAGAGCTCCTTGGGTATCCCAAGCATCTCGCAGACAAAGCCCGAGTAAAAGTCGACGTTGGCGCTCACGCCCTTCTGCATCGTCCTGCTCTTCGCGATAACCTCGGGCGCGAGACGCTCGATCCGCTCGTAGAAGCGGAACTCCATCTCTCGGCCCTTCTCGACGGCGAGCATCTCGGCGTAGCGCTTCAGGATGAGAGCGCGCGGATCCGAGATCGAGTAGACGGGGTGCCCCATCCCGTAGATGAGTCCAGAGCGGTCGAACTCCTGCTTGTCAAGAATCCTGCCGAGATAGGCGGCAATTTCGTGCTCATCTTCACAGTCACGTACGCGCTCCTCGGCGTCTGCGAGCATCTCCAGCGCCTTGATGTTCGCACCGCCGTGACGCGGCCCCTTCAGCGAACCGAGCGCGGCGGCAATAACCGAGTAAGTATCGGTCATTGACGAGGTGACCACGCGAGTCGTGAACGTCGAATTGTTTCCGCCCCCGTGCTCGGCGTGCACAACAAGCGAGAGGTCGAGCAGCGTCGCCTCAAGCTCGGTGTACTTCGAGTCAGAGCGGAGCATGTGCAAGAAGTTCTCGGCGGTTGAGAGCTCACGCACCGGCCGGTGGATGACAAGACTCTTGCCGAGGGAATCATCGAGATGCGCCTGATAGGCATAGACGGACAGCATCGGGAGCTTGGCGATCAGATGGAGACTCTGTCGCAAGACGTTCGCGATCGAGGTGTCGTCCGCTCGGTCGTCGAGCGTGTAAAGCGAGAGCACCGTACGCGCGAGCGCGTTCATGATGTCCCGGCTCGGCATGTCCAAGATGCCGTGGTGCACGAACTGTCGCGGCAGTTTGCGGTACGAAGCGAGCGCGTCCTCGAACTCGGCAAGCTCGTCGGCGTTTGGCAACTCGCCGAAGAGAAGCAGGTACGCGGTCTCTTCGTACCCCCGACGGCCTGCCGAAGTGAAACCTTCCACGATTTCGTTGATCTCGATGCCGCGGTAGATGAGCTTCCCAGGAGACGGATGGCTCGTGCCTGTGTCGGTGTAGTAGCCGATGACATCGCCCACCTGCGTCAGGCCGGCGACCACACCTCGACCGGACTCATCGCGCAAGCCCCGCTTGACGTCGTACTTCTCGAAGAGTTCCGGCGCGAATACGCTGTTCGCCTCTGCGAGCTTGCTCCACCGTGTGAGATTCACATCGTTCTTGGGCATCAATACTCCCCATTATGTCGCCAGGAAACCGGATGTGACTGGGCGCACTCTCGCCTGGATCATGCGGCGATAAGCAGACGACATGTAAGGTCTCGTGATCTTTCGGGAATATAGTATATCCGTCATCCATGGTGTCCGCTACCGCCTCTTGACCGTGCGCTGCGCTGGTGTTACCCTTTATACTACTTCTAGTCATACCTAGGGTGATACATCATGGCGAAGACAACCATCTCCGTCCCCGACGCGCTGCTCGAAGATATCGACCGGCGTGCCGCAGAGACGGGCACCACTCGAAGCGGCTTCGTGCAGGAGGCAGCCGCTCACTACATCGCAACACTCGATGCCGAGCAGGCCCGCGCCGAGCGCATCGAGCGCATCGACGCGGCGATCGACAAGATGCGAGAGGCCGCCACGCACATGCCCAAGGGCACCGACGGAACAGCCATCATCCGCCGCTTCCGGGACATGCCGGAACCCTGGATGCCATCTGTCGCGAAGGAAGACAAGTGAGCGACACCGGCCGCTCGGTCTTGGTGATCGACAGCTCCGTCGCCTACAAGTGGTTCAACAACACAGATGAGTGCCACGTCGAGTACGCACTCGAGCTCCTGTCCGCCCACTCCCGGGGTGATCTTCTTCTCGCGGCCCCACCACACATGCCTACCGAGGTGCTCGGCGGGTTGCGTTACGCAAACCTCGATGCGGCAACACTTCACACGGCCGCCGAGGGACTCTTCGAGGCCGACATCCTGATCGTCCCGCTCGATGCCGAGCTCATGAAGACCGCACTCGATCTCGCGCTCGCACACGATCTGACGCTGCACGACGCGGCGTTCCCCGCCCTGGCGATCAAGCTCGACTGCGAGCTGGTGACGGCCGACAGGGCACTCGCACGGGTGACCGAATGCCCGGTCAAGCTGCTGGCGTAGAGCTGCCTGCGCGATTGCGGCCGGGGCTGCACCTTGTGCGCGTCAGCCCGTCAGAATCGCGTGAGCCGCAAACGCTGCAGCCGGAGCGTAGATCGCCTCGGAGAGGATGCCAAGCACAGCCTCTTTAGCGCTCGTCCGGCCCGAGACCGCCTCACCTATCTCGCTTGCGGCGAACATGACGAACCAGATCGCGCCGTAAGCAAGCCAGCGGTCGGCCCACACCGCCGAGGTCAGCCAGAAAACGATCACGAAGGCAACGGCCGTGCCGAACTTCGTGAGCAAGATGCCGAGGAGAAACCTGCGGGGCGACACCTCTTGAGGCAGCTCGACGCCCCCGAACGCACTGGCGATGCCGTAGACGACGAACGGCACCACGTAGATGATCGCCAGCACCGCGAGTACCGCCCATACGACCAGCATCACCACCGCCCCCCCCTATTCGCGCCAATGTTCCGGATGGTTGAGCGCATCAGCGCAGAGAATGGTACCCCGAACGCGGCCCACATAGCCCATGCTGAGCTCGCGAACCATCCAGGCCTCTGGAGGCGATATGGGATACGGCGCGTCAAGCCCGACCGGAATCGCGGGAGCGAACCCGTGCCGGGGATAGTAGTCCGGATGCCCCAGAACGAAGACCAGATCGACACCGGACCGTGCAAGACGCTCAACACCGCATTCGATGAGGGCCTTGCCGACACCACGTCGCTGGGCATGCGGCACAACCGCCAGCGGACCCAGTATCGAAATCAACGGCTTGCGCGCTCCGTCGAGCTTTGCCGGTGTGAACATGATGTGACCGACCGCCTCATCCCTCTCCCATGCGAGCAGGGAGAGAAGAGGCTTCGCTGTAGGGTCTTCCAGCAGCTCAGACACGAGCTCAGCGACGTCGGAACTCGCGAACGCCTCGCGCTCTATCTCAAGCACGCGCGCTAAATCTCCCGGTGTCGCTTCCGTGATATGCAACTGGCACTCCTCTCTACGAAACACCATTTCGCCTAACCCCTATGAGACGGCTGGCCCGATTCCGGTGTATACGTGGATCGTCAGCGGTGTCTATCGGATCGTAATCACCCGGCTGGCGAAAGAAGTAACGGGTCGCGGGCCCCCGCTGCTTGCAAATACATAGTAGACGTAGTTGCCGGGCGGCAGGAG
>JAGXSC010000039.1 GCA_018334075.1 Actinomycetota bacterium | reverse complement strand
ACCAGTGGAATCTCCAGTGTCTGCAGGCTTGGAAGAAGCCTCAGCCGGGTTGATGGGCGGAACGGTTACTCCCTGTGTCTTGATTGGATCTGCAGATGGTTCCGGAATTACTTCGCTGGGGCTTACTACACCCGATACCGTGGAGGAAGGCTGAAACAACGCTTCTTTGGGTTTCTCTGTCTTAAACTGCATCGCTATTGCTATGACAAGGACTACACACACCACGCCTAGTCCGGCGATGGTAAAGCGCTTTTTTGCTTTGTCTGTCAGTTTCATTATAGATACCTCCTTGTATGAAAGATTCGATATGTCTTTTCAATGACACACCATACTACAAAAGCTTTCGGAAGTCTATTGCTAATCCGAAAACATTAAAATATCGGCATATATTTGGCCTTTACCCTGAGATTGATCACCATGGGCGGCAGGCTATTTCCTCCGAAGGATACTGGAACTTCCAGCCTTATGGCCGCATCGGCCAGCAGGCCTTTGGAATTGTCCGGACTCGCTGGAGCCAGAGACATATTGTCAATGTCAACGGAGAGACCTGACAGTCTGAATTCCATCTCATCTCCGGCATATTTCACATGATAGCCGTTCTCCTGCCGCAGTCCCAGCAGCTGATCCAGCCTGCCATACATATCTCCGTAGTCCAAGCTTTCTTCGAAATCGTCTGCAGAAGGCTGATAAGCTCCGCTGTATCCTTCACGCACCCCATGAAATACGTTATCGTAATTGTCGTTAATTGTCGAGATAACTGCAGACTGCACAGCATCCCGAACACCCTGGGATACAATCATCAGCCGTATGGTTTCAGATATACCGCAGAAAACAATCAAGATTGCGAGAGTAACGGCTACGATGAGGGGAAAGGACGAGCCCCTTTTACTTCTAAGTATATCACAAATTTTGCCATATTTCATTTCCAATACACCTCGCTCTTGCCGGTAGCCTGTGCCTTCAAGGTGACAGGAAAGTTTCCGAATCCGCCGAATATACCGATGTCGGTCTGTAAGGTGACGGTCACGGTGAATTCCTCGTTGAGCTGGAGCCTTCCGTTTTTCGACCACGAAATGTTTGGCGTAAGCCCGGTTTTTTCGGTGAGAACCTGTGCCCTCAGGGTGGTTTCGCTGCCGACGCGCCCGGCAATCTCTGCCTCCCGGCAAAGCTCCGAAGCATAGGCGTCCAGCTTGTTTTTTGTAACGAACACCGGAAGTACGCTCACTGCCAGGGCGATGACAAGCATCACGCACAGCACCAGTACCGCTACGTCGATATATCCCTCGCCGCACCGGCTTTTTAACAGCTTCAGCACATCCGCACCCCCTCCTGTTTGGGCTCCGTTAGCTCATCCTCCATCGGGTAGTCTTGCTCGATATCCTTCTTATCGCAGATGTCATTAATCAGAGTCTCTAATGCATAAGAAAGATCATTCTCCGTAATCAAACACTGATCTTTGAGAACCGTTAACGGGTGCTTAAACCTCAGCAGATACTCTAATTGGTGATCTTCCATGGGGACATCATACTTTAAAGCTTTATAAATCTTGCGTACTGCACTTATTTCCTCACATAGCCTAATTAATTCTTCTTTGTCTTTGGTCATCAGTTCAGCAATGTAAGTCATATAATCATCCTTCACTTTTTCTTGAAACTTTGCATTTAAATCTTCCATTTTTCAACTCCCCCCTCTCCTAAAACATACTGCCGAGTGAATTCAAAATCTCCATGGCGATGATGACGAGATAGGTCAAGAGAAAGCACATCAGCATGATAAACGAGAATATCCTGATTTTCGGCGGGATCTTCTGTGCCAAGCTCTTAAGCCTCTGAAGCTCCAGTGCCTTGAAGTCATGGGCCAGCATCTGAAAATACACGGCACTATCGTCGCCCCTCAGGACGCCGATGAGTCCTCTGACCACGTCTGAGAGCATGGGTGAATTGAGCCTTGCCTCAAACCGGGTGAGCGCCGCTTCATAGCTTGAGGAACGCATATCTGCAGTCAGCACATCCAGCTCACGGGCAAAGGAGGGACCGGCATTCTTCTTGTAGCTTTCCATCATCGCCAGCACGTCACGGCTGGCCTTCAATGTCTGCTCAATGGTGGAAACAAACCTCGGAAGCTCTCCCTCGATCTGCTCCCGCTTTTCCTTAAGCTGCTCGTCAGCCTTCCGAATCTCCTTAAAATACGTCAGAACAGCTAGAATGATCAGCACCGGTGAGAGCAAGGGAAGAAGAACCAGGCAGGGAAGCACACCCAGCAGGATAGCTCCTGCTTTTGTAATGGCATAGGCTGAATAAACCTCCGGCGTCATACTGATGCCAGCCGCCTTCAGGATGTTTGCCATCCGGCTTCTCTTGTACTCATCCATCCGGATATGCTTTGAGAGCTTGACTGCTCCTGCCATGAGCCAGGCTTCCATGCTTTTGGCGGCTTTTTTGTTCTTCCTTCCCGCATTCAGCATGGCCTTGGCCGTATTCATTGTCGGCAGCTTCAGGATGCCTGCCAGAATGAAATACAGCCCTGCGGCAAGGAGGATTCCGGTAAAAATTAGTTGTGTCATCCTCTACGTCACCTCCTGTACTCGATGGGCTTGGTCAGCCGGATGACAAAGGCCGTAGCGATAAATATCGCCGCAGCACATACTGCCAGTATAATCTGACCGATTGCCGTATGCATCAGGGTATGGTACCAGTCCTTATTGAGAAAATACATGATCGGCACATTGCCGGCCACCAGCAGAGCCATGATGATGAATTCCTTGCGCGGCTCAAACACCAGGTATTCCAGTTCGGCGTTCACAATGCGCATGTCTGAGAGCTTGCTGACAATCGGAGTCAGCGTTGTTTTCAAACTGCGGTCATGCTGGCAGGCGGCAATTGCGTCGCACCACTCATGGAATACGTCATTGTCCATTTTGGGTTTCATAGCGTGGAGCGCTTTGTCCAGATCAGGATTGATGAGCTTCACCTGCGTCAGAAATCCGGCGAATACACTCTGGACGGGATGATTGAGATACTGAATGCTTTCCTCCACCGCTGTCAGAATATCCTCGCTTCTCAGGTATGCCGTGGTGATGATAGACAGAGCCGTCTCCAGCTCTGCAGCGATGTTCTTTTTGTAATACGTGGCAGTCAGCCGGATGTACCAAAAGGGAATAAACATCATGCCTACCGCCATTACCGGCACAAGGAACACGTTGCCTATTAGGATAGCAAGGCTGGCGCCCGCTGCAAGGAATGCCAGCGAAGCCGCGCAGATCATGGAGAATCGGGAGCCTCGTCCGGTGATGGAGAGGATCTCCTGCACCTCGGTTATTTCTCTGCTAAGGAAGGATGGCTTTTTTCGCCGGGCAGCTTCGTTGATCTCCGCCTTGATGCTTTTGTTTTTACGGGTCAGAAAGCCGAACAGCCCGTCGGTAAATTCTATCGGAGAAAGCCCCAGCAAAAGGAAAGCCCCGGTGATAAAACCAGCACAAGCAATTAAAAGGATTGTTATCATCAGGCAGCACCTCCCGCCGCAAGGATTTGTTTCAGTGTATCCTGCGGCATCCCGTTTTCCAGAAAACGCTTTTGAAGGCTTGGTGAGATTCCCTGTACTGCGCTGTGGCAGCCGTTGATGATGAATTTTCCGTCCTCTATGCGGTTTTCGGTGATCTGGAACTGGAACAGGCTGCGGAAGTTTCGGGAGCCGTCGGGCAGGATCTCACATTCCATGATCTCCATCAGCCTGCGCTGCTTGTTTTCGAGCTGCTTGGAGAACACCACGATAGGGAATGCCTCTGTCACCAGATCCATGAGGGTGTTGTCCGCCATGTCATATTTCCTTTTGCACAGGGTGATCATACGCCGCCATGTAGCCTCACAGCTGTTGGAGTGGATGGTGGTCAGCACCGTATGACCGGTTCTGGCGGATTCCTGGGCAGCATAAGCTTCCGGTCCGCGCATCTCTCCTACACAGATAATCTCAGGATTGAAACGCAGAGCCATATCCAGCAGGATGTCCTGATCGATGTTCTGCTTCTCGTTTTCGCTCATACGGGTCAGGGTATGGATAACGCTGTTGCACACCCGTCCGTCCTTCTGGCGCACCAATGCCAGCTCACGGGAGCCGTTTTCAATAGTGAATATTCTCTTGTTATCCGGTATGGTTGTCAGAAGCCATCCCGCCAGTGTGGTCTTGCCGGAGCTGGTGGCGCCTGCCACA
>JAGXSC010000038.1 GCA_018334075.1 Actinomycetota bacterium | reverse complement strand
CTTCAACGCATGAATTACTCCATACGCTGGTTACTGACTAAGTGGCTGCCCTACCTTTACCACTACAGGACTTTCACCTGTTAGCATTTGCCAGCTTTGCTGGACGCGCTTATCAATACTACCGTCTCAACGTGCCTTGAGGATACAAAAAAGATGCCGTATCAATCTGGTATCCCCTTGGCGGCGGGCCATATTTCAGAAACAGTCGCCTGGACAGGCCATTTTTTTAGTTTTCGGCGTCTGCTTTTGCTTTACAATTCGAGTAAATTGTAAGCAATAAAACCTTCAAAAGTGCGTTGGCTCTTGAAGGCTTTATTCGATACAATTTGCTCCATGCTTTCTCTTATATGATACCAGCACCAATCAAAATCCGATTTTCTTAAGTGCTTCTAAATCCTCATAATATCTACTCACTGTAATGTTCATGCATGCAATTCTATTATCAGGCGTTCTGGCGGCTAAATACCTCTTGTTATAGAATAATGTGAAATCATGTATCGTAGCGGATAGATTTGCGCAACACTGTCTCCACTCGTTTAGTTCAATGGGAGGTATAGCGAGATCAGTTTCTTCAAAATAATACTTATCAATCAATGGAATGACTGCTTTCATATCATTTACAAGAGTATCCTCCGTTTTGGTTCCATTTAGATACTCATTATATAACCCAATCACTTTTTCAGCGAGTGTTATAAGGTGCGACATTATGAAACTTGTCTTTTCAATTAACGCATCCTTTTCCCCAATATGTTCTTCCGTAAAAATCTTTAAATTCTCATAATACGAATGAATGTTAAAATGAATATCATTGATAATGATCGAGTTGTTATCTAACCTACACCTATACCACCATTTTTTGTCCTGATTTTCATCTACCCATGTAGTGTGGCAAAGATAATTACCGTTTACAATGTCAGATTCATCTCGTCCGTAATAGCAAAATACTAAATTAGCTTTTTCCCCCTGCCAATGCTTTTGGGAAATTTCATTTTTATATACATCTGCCTTCTTAACTTTGTTAACAATTTCATGATTTATTATAGAGATATCTTCAAATGAAAATGGGTTCTTCAGAATTACTTTAACGGCATATCTTTTTGCCAAACCAGTGTGTACTGGCTCAACAGCATAAATTATGTAATCGTCTGTTTCTTCATAAATTTTTGCAGTATGAAAAGGATGATATTCCTGAACCTCAAAGAAAATAGTTCCGCCCATGTTTGCCCTAAAAATCGGGTTTTGTTGTTTTTGAGGATTCCTTTTATTCCAGATATCTAAGTAGAAAAATAGAAGTTTGCTTATATCGTATAGAGATTTTTTACCTTGCTTGATTAGATGAATATCCTTTATAGCTTCACATAAAAAACTTGTGAACAAGCTAATAGGTTTATCAGGGTGCCCATATGATATTTCAGTTGCATTACTTGAAGCCAAGACAGCATAACCTTTCCCAGCAAATTCTTCAACAGTTTCATTGATATTAAAAGCGGCGGTCTGGTCAATGCTAAAGTTGCCGGACATACAACAATCCAAAATTATAACTTTATTTTTTGAAGGCGTTTTTTCGAGGATCTCAATGATATCTTTGGTTTTGATAGCAGTATTACTAAGGAGAAGATGATGACCATCCGATAACGTTCCGCCATGACCAGAAAAATAAAAAATCAGAGTATCATCAGCGTGTGTGTTTGAAATCAAATTATTAAGAGCGTATAAAAATTCTGTTCCAGTGACAATCTCCGATTCACCACAAGTAGCAATATTTGACTTATCAATTTTTAATCCCAATATTAAGGCATCACGGATAGCAAGTATATCATTTTTACAAAATGGCAGATTTGGCTGTTTCATAGAAATATAATCACTCACACCTATAACTAACGCCTTTAACACTAGTATCAACCCCCTCGCTTTAAAGTTCTAGTACTATATTGTAAGTACAGTGAAACACCAAGAGCGCAATAAATATTAGTTCATTCACATTATGTGTTCATTTATTCATAATAAATCTCCGATGATACACCAATCAGAATTATCTCCTGCCGCCACGTTTCTTGAAATCCTCGTCGATACGTTCCTTCCAATTTTCAGATATCGAGCGGTTAGCACGTATAGAGCTTACCGTTTCGCTGATCACTTCATAATTTAACAACGTACCTTCACTGTCTGCATTATAATTTGTTGCCCTGTCTTTACTAATGCCAAAACGTTCAGCAGTTGAAACGGCGTCTATGTTTGCGCCAAGAAAGATAAACTCCCAGCCATATTTGCTTTTTTGATGCTCAATCATTTGGCGCACTTTATCATAGCTGTATTCACGGCTTGCGTTTTCCATGCCGTCTGTAGTTATTATAAACATTACATGCTCGGCACGCTCATCTTCGGCTGTATGCTTCTGGACATTTCCTATCTTATTGATTGTTTTACCCACTGCATCCAGCAATGCAGTATTTCCGCGTACATAATACTCCTTGTCTGAAATAGGAGTTATCCCCCGAAGATTAATGCGGTCATGCAGCAGCTCATACTTGTCATCAAATAAAACCGTGGTAATAACAGCCTCGCCGGGTTCCTTTTTCTGCTTTTCAAGCATGGCATTATAGCCGCCAATCGTGTCGCTTTCTAGATTGCTCATGGAACCGCTTCTGTCAAGAATAAATACCAGTTCAGTTAAATCCTTTTTCATAATGTTATCCTCCAAATCATAATTTATTGTGATTTTAGGATAGCATTTTTTATTTTAGGATCGGTCGCATGACAAGCGACAAATTGCTATAATTTTGGAATTATCATTTGCATCTTTAATCCCGTGGCATCGGTCTTAATCTCGTCCTCATCAGGTATTGTTGCACTTTTTCCTTCAACAGCAAATTTTCCTACAAGAGCCAAGCAAACTGCATCCACAACATCATCCCTGTATTTTGTAAAAAGCGGATGTTGAGTAACATCTACTCGGTCAATCCCGTATTTTTCAAGAATCTCCAGACGCTTTTCAATTCCTTGTTCTTCTGATTTCTTCTCCAAAACTGGATTACCGCCGTTTAACAAGGCAAAGCAAACTTCGGGATGACTTTCATACAAAACATTTTTCCACGTTTCGTTTTCCTGAAGAAAAATATCAATTTCATTAACTGCGTCACGAATGCCCATAGTCATATAGTTTGCACCGGCATTAAGCGCTTTGCTTATATTCCAAGCTTCTGCAACCGTTTTTGCCCTGGCGACACTTCTAAATGGAACCGGAAAAATCGAGGACGATTTCCCTTTGAGGATTCTGCGCGCTGCATTATCCGGTCTATTTGCTGCTTCTTCTTTGCTGTCTGCAAGACCAATAGGAATATCTATTATTAATCTGTCAGCTGTTCTGTGTGCAGCAAGCACATCAGCTATTCTATTATATCGTTCAATTGATAATCTTCTGCCCGAAAGCACTGCTATCATCCAACCGCCGTCGCACCCGTCAATTCCGACTGTTTTAAAGATTTGAGCACCTGATGTCAGCTGGTTATAAATATCGATAAACTCATTTTTCACATTTATGAAATCCCGCTGTGTAAAATCCGGTCGGCCTATAAGCTCCGGTTTATCATCAAACACTTCTTCACCAAGCAAATATATAAACTCATAATAAAGCAACGCGTCATCAATTTCTTTAATCGTGTCCGGGCTTACATCCGAAACATTAAATTTGTCGTATATTGCCTTTTGAAGCCTTTCTTCAATATCCAGATACTGAGGCAACAGTTTCTTCACAGGTCTTGTGATATCGCTCATGTATGCTTCGCTTGCATCATGAAGCAGACATGCAAGCTGTACGTCTTTTGAATATCCTTTTGCTCTTGCTTCCAAAGAACAATTTATTGAATGCTGTGCCACAGAATAAAAACTGTTGAAATGCCCATTTGCTCTGCACATATGTGCCAATGCATGGGCAATATCGTTAATATCTATATCATCCTTATTTGGGTTATGCGGTGTAAAATGAATTTTTGAATTTGTTGTTATGTAACTCATTTGTATTAACCTCTTTTTTGCTGTTAAGCAAATTGATCCTCAATTCAGCTAAACTCCTAGCAGATTTTGATCAAAAGCAAACAGGGCTTCATTGATTTCAAAAATATTGTAGTTTCCTTCATCTAAAAAGTATTGAATGATAATATCAAATTTACTGCTGTGAGAAAGAGCAAATCCGGCTTTAAGCAGCAGATCTTTGGTTTCATCAAGATTCAGCCTCAATGCTATGGCAAAGGCAATAGCGGTAGGTTTGCTCGGTTTGTAATTTATGTCGTTTCTGATTTTAGAAAAAAGCTTCCGGTCTATATTGGCCTTTTTATATGTTTCCGCATCTGTCATGCCTTTTTCGTCAATCAGGCGCAGCAGCATCTGTGAGAAGGTTTCATCCATATGTTTTACAACATCATCAAGATTTCGTTTGCGCTTTGCAACTGACGCAGATGCTTCCATAGGTGAAAGCATTGGCTCTTCTAAGCAGTATTCTTTCAGAATATGCCGTTCTTCGAATCTGTTGTTTCGGTCAATCGGATGTTCTTCTATGTATTTGTCATCAATGTATTGCTTTATAGATGAAAACAGTTTTTCGGATAGAGTAAATGCAGCCTTGTCGAACACCACCAAGTACACCGTCATATCACTGCTTAAAAGGAAGTCACCAATTACAGAAATTGCGGTTTTCAACGCTCTATCCTTGGGATATCCAAAAGCTCCAGAAGATATCAACGGGAATGCAATACTTTCCAAACTATGTTTTTTAGCTAATGCAAGTGAGTTTTTGTAACAATTAGCAAGTAGTTTTTCCTCATTGTCATTACCGCCGTGCCAAACAGGGCCAACGGTGTGTATAACATATTTTGCAGGCAGTTTGTACCCTTTTGTAATCTTTGCTTGTCCGATATCGCAGCCGCCAAGGGTCCGGCATTCAGCAAGCAGTGCCGATCCTGCAGCTCTATGGATTGCTCCGTCTACGCCACCGCCTCCGAGCAAAGATGTGTTTGCCGCATTGACAATTGCATCAGCATGAACTTTCGTTATATCATTACGGATTATTTCTAGTGGCATAACCTCACCTCCAAATTAGTCTAAAACCTTCAAAAGTGTGTTAACCTCTTGAAGGCTTTATTAGATACAATTAGCTATTCTTGTCATCTTTATCAGATTCCTCAATAACATCAGAAATAAGTCTAGAGAAATCAACAGCGTTCTTTTTAGTTATAACAGGCTTACCAGTATCAGCTTCAATTTCTTTGCGTGCATTTCCTGCAATTCGACCTCCGCGCCGTGCTACCTGCCTATTTTCTTCGAAGGTTTGCGGTTCTGTTGTCCTAGAAATTTCTGTCGTGGTGGCCTCAGCAAGCATATTAAGAACCAGCTCTAAGGTAGACATATTGTCGCGGAGATTTTGCTTTTTCAGCCCTTTAAGTTGTTTGTACTGTCGAGTCGTCATACCAGACCATGCCTTTGTAATTTCGTCGGTTAGTATAGCGTATTCATTCCCTTGCTTTACACCACGGTCATCCCACTCATCGGTAAGTTCCTTGCGCACTTGAATTGCCTGCAATCGTTGGTTAATCCACTCGCGTGTGTATCCCTTTTTTAGGTATGTAGCGAGGGCACGGTCAATGGTGAGTTCCGGATCAATTGTTTCCTCAATCCTCTCACGTCCAACCTGAGCAAGCCACATTTTGAATGGTTCTGCTTTCGGCGACGGAATGGACTGTATAATGCGCAATAGTTGTTCGGTGTCAGCCACATCCGTTTTTCGGCTTTTTCCATCCTCCGCAGTCATTTTCAACTGCCTACAATTTGTAGTCAGTTGATTTCCTTCTTTTTTCATTCGTGTTTTCAAAACGCTCCAGTATTTCGCAGCTGAACGCTGCGTCGGCTGATCAGTCAGAATGGACACTACGTCTACCACAGAAAAGTACCATTCTTCTTTTTCCTTATCCCAAGCTGTACGAATGCGCTTATCTTCAAATAGTTGAATCCCATTATTATTTTGATCCATTATCATGTCCTCCACTATTGAATTCTTTCAATGAAAGACGCATTTTAAGACACATCTTCCAAAAGCATTTTGACGCTTTCCCGATAAAACGGACACTCCGGAGTTAGGAAAGCTCCTTTAATCTCATGATTACTTCAAATTTCAGTTTTTTTAATTTGTTATCAAGCTGTCGATGCCACTTTATGGTATCGACAGCCCGCCTCAAGGGTTTGGGTAGATCCAGGCCGGAAAGGGTCTTCGGCTG
>JAGXSC010000037.1 GCA_018334075.1 Actinomycetota bacterium | reverse complement strand
ACCTTCTCAGTTGCTATCCCATAGTTCTCCAAAATCGGTCGTAAGTATTTCAAATCATGCTTAATAATATTATGGCCGCATAAATAATCCGCACCTCTAAGAAAATTAACAAAGGCAGCTATGGACTTAGAATGAAAAACAGCCCCGGCATCATTGATGCCGCCCATATCCAAGATCGCGCCATTATTTGGTTGTACTTCCAGATCAATGTAGGCGATGGATTTCATTCTCTCATAGTTCCTTTGTACTAAAATATTGGTCAGTCAGCTGATATCGCTTATTATCAGTACTAATTAGAGATAAAATTTAATGCGAAGTGCATAAGGACCCAGAGGGGTTTCAATGACAGCTGGATTTCTTACCTTTGCTTTCTCTTTTTCCCGGTAATTTTATAATTGCAATTTCACTATCCGATCTCGAACAATATCTAAAAATTCTGGTGGTGCCTTCGACGCTTTGCATATGTATTCAGCTGTTAAGATTGCGAATTTGGAAGACTGCGGGTTGCTTTTTGCTAACCTTCTTGCGTTATTCAAAGAACCCAACACTGTTTTATCCGCAAAATATTCAAAAGCTACTTCTTTGAGTAATAATGGGGATAACGTAGTTGCATAAGGCTCCTCTAGGAAACCTCTAATCAGTTGTAAGAACCGATTCCATTCTGGGAGAGATAAGTCAGATGTTACTGTAATATTATTCTGGGTTAAGATCATTTTCCTTAATTCATCCCAGTATGAATAATTTTCAATACCACCCCAAATTAACACTTTTAATTCTTCAGAAAGTTGCTCTTTTGTAGAGGGTATTAGATATTGGTTAAATATACTATAGACTATTTCGTTTATCGCAATAGCAAAAAACGATACTAAATCAAGAAATAGGGCAATATGTTCCTGATTGTCCGGATTCAGCTCGCTTTTGATATTCTTAATTAGAGCAAGAATGTGACGTAACCGAATATTTGCACCTTTTTCATTCCAAAACTCCCTTTTTGTGTACTCTAATGCTGGTTTTAACATAGGAAATCTAGTTGGTATAGCAAAGTATTTACTCCAATGCTCTTCAATACATAGAGCGCTATTAATGTCACGATATTTCTCTGATGTACACTTTGTATAGATGTCAAAATCTCTTCCAGATATTAAATTAACACTTAATTGATTGGCTGCAAGTTTATGATCATTTTCAATTGATTTCTCGAGAACAACTAACCCCTGATGTGCTCCCAATAGATCCATTAACCCTCTCATCCATAATGCCCTAGAAATTGGAGACTGGTTTTTGAGAGTTTTACAATCGCCAATTATTGGTACTAATTTCCCAAAAGGAGAAGGAAAAAAAGCGATTACATCTAAGTCAGTTATAAGTTTTCTGGATTTTGAAATGCCTTCTTTGTAAATAATATCGGCTTCAATAAAAGGGTACCAATCTTTAGAGACAAAGTACTTTAGCACTTTAAACTTTAAAAAACGATCCTTATTAATTAGAAACACCACCTAAGATTAAATTTTCAATTTCTGCCTGCTGTTCATCAGTAAGTAGTACGGATTCCCTCTCCCGTAATTTTTGCGAACTAATTAAGGATTCAACATACATTTGATCTTTTTGTAAAGCAATTCTTACATCTTCATCAACTTCTAAACCTTGAGTATGCCCTTCTGAAACGAGTTCTATTGCCATATCTAATGCTTGCCGACTTTCCTCTACATCATTTAAACAGAATCTATACCAACCATGACCTGCATTCTCTAGACGGCCCACCCTTAAGACTGTTAATTTTCTATATTGCTCAAAGGCTTCCGTGTTCGCCCTAATATAACCCCTATCTCTTAACGCAGTTAGTATTTTTATTGGACTACGTATAGCATATTCCTTTGGAAGTAATTGACCTTGTCTAACGGAAGCAACTAAAGCCATTGCTCTCTCATAAATTTCTCGGTTAGTTGGGCTAAGCCTAACTTCTCCAGGGGCTGGAGTGAACATGAAATAATTACTACCAGCATGAGTTGTATTGATAGAAGGTGGTTTCACGGCACCATCTTGAGCTAACCTTTTTAGAAAACTAATGTCTTCATCTTTTAATTTAACTCCATTTACTTCTTTAGTTGTTTCAATTAGACTAAGTGGCCATCCCTGACACTCTTTAATTATTTTTAATATTCTTTGAATATTATCGGCCCCAGATTTAGCCACTATATCCGCATATAAATCTGCATTTTCTGAGAAAAATAATGGACTAATGATAATATCTCTGCCTCTAGCTCTTTGGCTGTATAAATATCCTCCTTCCTGACCAATCTGTAGAGTTCTTTTAATTTGTTTTGTTTCTGCTCCAATGTTAAAAACCGTATCCCTAAAAATCGGTGATTTCGTTAATTTCTTTAAGATAGCTACAGACAACTGTTCTGACTCATTAAAACTCTTCTCTTTTTCCGCAAATTCTCCAATACCTTCATAAAGGTCATCGAAATAAGGAACCTTAGGCAAAACTGCTTTAATAGTACTGCCCTCACTAATAATATCAATAAACTCAATCTCGGCAAGTATGTTTAATATGGTTTTTAGTACTACCCCTGGAATATGTAAAAAATGAAAAGATACCAGTTTAAGTAAATCATACTTAATTAAGGGTAGTCCTCTTAGGTGCAGTGCTAATCTAACTGCCATACCTATTTCAGGAATGGCTTCAAACTCAGGAACTTCTTTGTTCCCGAGACTTACTTGAATATCATGGCATCTTGCAGCTAACTCTTGTCTTTTTGAAGTCATTTACCCAACTCCTTGCATATTCATTCTCAAATTCGCAGTCAGATTTACTATGTGCCACAGCAAAATTCCCCATTATTAGCCTAATAAGTATAGTGGAAGTGTTAAAAACATGACTTTTAATATCCTTATTGATCTGTCCTTTCTATTAAGCTTTAGCAAATCCGGATCTTTTGCCGGACGGCCTAATGGCGGGCCAGAAAGGCGGATGCCTAAGGGACTTGCAGTACTTGATGTTATCACGAGTTCGATAAATTTTGTCGGCAATCACGGATTTAGGGTAGCAGCCAAATCGCCGGTAGTAATTTTTTACCGCTTCCACTAACGTACTGCCTTCGTTAAACGCATCAAAACTCAAGTATTCCATAAAGCTAAAGCCGTTAACGGTACTAATAGCGAGCTTTGCGCCAAATTCTACGTCAGCATTGGTTTTACCACGTACAATGGGGCGAATAAACGGCATATGCAAACTGACGATTCTGTCTTCGATTTTATGTGCTTTATTGCGGTACATTTCGTTCTGTTGCCTGTAGATCTCATGGCAGACAAGAAGATTACGGTATTGGCGGTTATTGAGTAAAGACAGCGGGCTTTTGGTAACAAGAGAAGCAATTATTGTTAGGTCTCTCTTGATATAGCGGAGCTGTTGGCCGATGCCTTTTCGAATTTCTTTTGCAGTTTTATGCCTTTTCTTGTCAATTTTCAGGTAGTTCTTCCGGGCTTTTCTGCGGTGCGAACGTGGCTTCTTTCTTTGTCCAACATGGGGTTAGTGCAAAACATCAATAATTTCTTCTAACGCTTCTCTGGCTTCGTTAAGCAGCCAAAGGTCAGTCGGGTAATGGATATCAGCTGGCGCACATGTTGCATCCAATATCAGAGTTCCGGCATTTTCCTCAGAATTTGGCACCGCCTTCTTATTGCTGCTTTCAGGGGAACCACTACCCCCAGGCGGATCACTATCAGGGTCTTTATCTTTCGGTTTAGCGGACTTAGTGGCGATTAGTTCGTTAATTTCATTGATAATGTCTACACCCAGCCGTTTACGGAAATGAACCATCATGGAAGGATCAAATGGTTTCTTAAAGCTAAAACCAGAGTACCCGATAAAGTACTGCAGGTAAGGGTTTTCCGAGATATCCTCCACTAGGTCTCTGTCGGACAAACCTTTCTGTTGCTGGATTATCAGTGATCCTAAGGCAACGCGCACCGAGTAGGCTGTTTGTCCGTTTTTTCGGCCAAAATGCTTTTTATATTTATCCTCAGCATCTGCCCACGGAATCATCGCTGCAAGTTTGCACCAGCGATTATTTGGATCCAGTTTTCCACCAAAGGGCATATAAAAATCTTCAGGCATAATCATCTGGCGCTCGTGATGTTTATACATGAGTCAGCCTCCCAAAGTGCACGTTTTTTGCTAGGAAAATGCTTTTTTCCATGTACCTATTATATCACAGAAGTGCTATAAATGCAGTATTTTCAAGGGTTTTTGGGGGCTTCAGCAACCCCTAATTAACTATTTGTTTCTACAATCCAGATAGCCGCATAGATGATCTGCTATCGCTTTTGCCAGCATCGGTGGTACTGCGTTGCCGACTTGTTGGTATTGCGAATCCTTAGTTCCGCAAAATACAAAGCTGTCAGGGAAAGTCTGTAAACGTGCTGCTTCCCTAATACTGAGGGCGCGATGCTTCACTGGATGGATCCACATAGATTTTCTGACATTGACAACTGTGCCAGACGGTTCATCATACTTTAAGCGCAGATAAATGGTATTCTGTGTGCGCTCCGTATCGGAGTAAGTGGTTTTGAGTTCCGCCGGCAAGCTGTGGAAATTCTCCCCTTGCTTAATCGCCATAAACCGCTTCAGTGCGTCTGTGGTTGTTGCAGTAGAGACATGATTGCAAAGAATTTCTGAATCCCGCAACTGTTTTCCAAGCTCACTTATGTCTTTTGGAGCATCAGGCAACTGTACTCCTTGGTCACCGTCAGACACTTCAGTTGCCGTTGCAATTTCCTCCAAATCATTAATTGCATCTTTAACTGTACGGTATTTTGTTTCAGACAATGTGCCAGTTGGGAGTATAACATCTTCACATATGGACTTTTTTACGCCAAGCAGAACAAAGCGCATACGTTTTTGAGGCGCACCAAAGTCCGCAGATGATAAAACACCGTTATTTATACAGTACCCAGTGCTGGAAGCTTCTAAAATGGATTTAACATAGTCAATAACCGCCATCGAAGTAACATGAGCAACAAGCCCATTCTCGGTTGAATAGTTGTTGACCACGATGCGGTTATCCAATATTTCTTTAGCTTTTGAGAACATACGTTGCAGCATAATTGCCGGCTTTATCGCTTTACAAAGTTCATAACCGGCCTCATAGGTTTCAGCAGTGCCGTAATAACTCTGTACTGCAGTTCCTGCGGCATGAGCATGTTTCAAGACAGGGTCTTTTTCGTCAATGGATCCAATGAGGTTCTTCGCGAGAGCAAGAAGCCTGTTCTTATGTTTTCTAAGCGAAGCACACAATTTATCAGGATTATTGCGGGTTTTGAATACCGCATTGAGTGATAAATAGTCTTTCTCACTCCAAAGATAATTTGATATCTGTGCCATGTTTTTTACAATGTCTGTAACGCCCGGAAACACGAACTCGGCCTCAAGAAGCGGAATCTCCGATGGGGTGGTTTTAATGCTATATTTTTCTATGGTTTCCGCATCGGTTTCATCCACATAAAATCGGTGAATATCTGACCGAAGCATGCTTACATTCTCCATCACGAAGGCCATCGGATTCAGGTGAAGCACGGTGTGAACAAACTTTTTTACAAGTGAGTTGTTTTGGCTGATAGCATGATTCTTCTGCCGGTTTGCATTAGAGAACCCTTGGCATGGTGGTCCTCCAATGACAACATCAACTTGGCCGAGCTCCTCTTTTAGTTCATCACTGAGGGCATCGCTAACATCATTATAAACCACCACATTTGGGTGGTTACGCTTATAAGTCTTCTGAGCATTGAGATTGTTTTCAAAGGCTGCCTTTATGTAATATCTGCCTGTTTGAAGGAATCCATAGCTAAGGCCGCCTGCGCCGGCAAACAAATCCACAGCACTGAACTTAGTTTCAGTATCAGAACTCATAATTTAAATCCCTCCTCTTGTAACCGTTCCAGTACAACAAGAAGTTTTTTGCATTGAACTGGGGTCGGCATTTTTTGAGGTATCTGGCATGCAATTCGCAGAGCAGTATGTTCATCAGGCATAATTATCCGCCTGCTCGTAGCAAAACCCAGGGCATTTTGCCATTGCGTCTGAGAAATTTCTATAATCTTAGTCATAATTTCCGAATCAGAAACAATTCGCTGGTCAGCTTTAGCTTCCCTTTCAGCGGCTTTTCGCTCTTCCCGCCCAATAAGGCATGCCTCAATTTCAGGTGATAATCTGTATTCAATACATTGAACGCTTTTCCAGCATCCTTCTTGTTTGCACCACTGGGTGACGTTTTCAACTCCTCTTTGGGGATCGGTCAGCTTATCATAAACAAGCTCTGATAGATGGGTAAGAGCGTTGGCAACAGCATCCGGGACGTTCTGACGTGTCCAGATATTCATCAAATCCAAATCCATTCCCGGAAACTGTTTCTGAATAAGCATATGAAAAAGAGCGATGGTATAGGTAACAATATTGGCACGATAACCCTGGGAATACCATGACTGATGCGGCACCATCAGTTCACTATATCTAAATATCAGGACTAAAGCAACGCTTTCCTGAAAATACTTCTCATTGAAAACAAGTCCGTCATCAGATGCTTCCCACTCGTCATTTGTCGTTTTCGCAAACTCAGCAAAGTTTGTTTGCGCGCCACGACTTACAATATAAGGTAGCCCCTGCCAAGTGTTCCGAACCTTGGCAAGATCAGTTTTCGTTATAAGCTGATTCTTCGGATTCTGGAGCAGAAACTTCTTTTTCTCACCAGCAGTCATTCGCATCTGCTTCTGCAGATACTGCCCGCGGGCCCGCTCATAAAACCACTTTG
>JAGXSC010000036.1 GCA_018334075.1 Actinomycetota bacterium | reverse complement strand
GCGCGATACGGCGGCTATCGAGCGAGCCGTTTTGTTCCTCAATCTCGCCGATGATCCGGCAGTAGAGCGGATAGCCACGCCCAGAATGGCACTGACGACAGCGGAGTATCTCGCATATACTTGCGATATGCACGTGCTGGTCATCCTCACCGACATGACCTATTACTGCGAGGCCTTGCGAGAGGTGTCCGCCGCGCGCAAAGAGGTGCCGGGACGCCGGGGTTTCCCGGGGTATCTCTACACCGACCTTGCAACTCTCTATGGGCGGGCTGGCAGGATCAAGGGGCGCAAAGGCTCAATTACGCAGATACCCATCCTTACGATGCCTGAGGATGACAAGACACACCCGATTCCTGATCTGACCGGTTATATCACCGAGGGCCAGATAATCCTCGACCGCAACTTGCACCGCCGGGGCATCTATCCGCCAGTCGCTGTGCTGCCGTCACTCTCTCGCCTCAAGCAAAAAGGTATCGGCGAGGGCAAGACCCGGGAAGATCACGCGGATCTGTCCAATCAGCTTTTTGGCGCGTACGCCAATGGAATTCAGGCCAAAGAGCTCGCGGTTATCCTTGGGCAGGCCGCGCTTTCCGAATCGGACAAAGCGTTTGTTGCCTTTGCCGACGCTTTCGAGGAGAGGTTCATCGGACAGGGCGAAGATGAGGAGCGCTCGATAGAGCGCACCTTGCAGACAGGCTGGCAGCTTCTCACCCTTCTGCCGAGAAGCGAGCTCAAACGCATCAAGGAAGAGTACATAGCGAGGTACTTGCCCGAAGGTGATCTGTCCGTTCTAGAAGGAGGCGAGTCGCCGTGAACGTGCTTCTGTGGGCGATCGTGTTTGCCTTTTTAGCGGCCCTGGTATCGATGCAGCTAAGGGTATCTGCCGCGTATAAGACCCTTGGCGTCAAGGAGCCAAAAGCAATCAAAGTCATGAGGGTGATCAACATTGCAGCGGTGTGTTTCGTCGTGGCATACGCTCTGTGGAAGTGGGACGGGTGATGGCATCTGCGCTGCGGGTCAACCCCAACCGCATGGAGCTGCTGAAGCTCAAGCGCCGTCACCAGGTTGCCTTGCGGGGGCATAAGCTGCTGAAAGACAAACTCGACGAGCTGCTAAAGGAGTTTCTCGGCAGAATATCGGAGAGTCGCAGACTCAGGCGATCGGTGGAAAAAGAACTCGCCGTCGTAGCCGGCCTGTATGTTATTTCTCGTGCCGAGGCAGGCGGACCCCACATCGATCAGGCGCTATCCGCGAGTGCTCCGAAGGCGTTTGTCGGGGTGGAGAGCCGAAATGTTATGAGCGTCAATATCCCGGTGTTTTCGCTGCTGGAGCCGCCGGTGCCTTGCTGCTATTCGTATATTTCGACGCCGGCTGTGCTCGATTCGGCTATCGATACGCTCTCTTCTGTGCTCGAGCGTGTGATCGAACTTGCACAAAAAGAAAAGGCGATCGAGTTGCTGGCCGCGGAGATCGAGCGCACTCGCCGAAGGGTCAATGCATTAGAGCATGTTCTGATTCCGCAGGTTACAGCGGCCATTCGGCAGATCAGCATGAAGCTTGATGAGGGCGAGCGAGCAAATCTCGTACGACTCATGAAGGTCAAGGAAATTATTGCCGCACAGGAATCCGCCGGATAGCTAAAGTATCGAAAGTCGACCGCCGATAATAATATTAGTCGGGGACGACAAAACTTCCTGACTTTTGGAACAGCACCGCTTCCAAGTGGCGCCCCTCCACGAAATAGGTGCATGTTCCCATGGGCCCCGCGCTAAATCGGCGTCAGGGGCTCATGCTTTTCAGGGCTCTATGCGCGTTGCTTAGGTCGTTCGGTCGGAAATCGCAAGCTTCTTGGTTAAGTGGTCTGGCCGGAGATCGCAAATTTCTCAATCAGCAGGCCAGGGGTGAGAACAGGGCTACCGCTGTACATGCCAATCAGACTCTGCTTGCTCGTGAGGCCCCGAACGTTCGATAGTGCTTCTATCGCGCTTTGAGTGAAACGCAGATTTAGAAGTGGCTTAGATAGCTGTCCGTTTTCAATCAGGAATGTTCCATCGCGTGTCATTCCGGTCAAAGTGACCGGAATCGGGTCTTCAACGTTTACATAGTGGAATCGGGTTATGTAAACTCCCCGGTCAACGCTCGAGATGAGCTCTTCGATGGTTGCTTCACCGGCCCCCATGACCAGATTGAGGGGCAATGGGCCATAACCGTTAGGCGCCGGCAGGGCATGGCCTGTGTTGGGAAGGCCGGTCCGCGCAGCCCAGAATGAGTCCGTGACCACACCGGCTGCCACTCCCTTTTCAACGAGCGATACCCGGGTCTTCGGCTGGCCTTCATAATCGAACGTCAGGCCTAGCGTCTGAGCATCGAAAGCGTCGTCGTATATCGATATCGAAGGGTCGCAGATCAGTTGGCCGAGTCTATCCGAAAAAGCGGAGCGTTTCTCGGCGTAAGGTTTTGCCCCGAAAGTCATCCAGCCAAGGAAGAAAAGGATGTCGGCTACGGCTTCCGGAGCCAAAAGGACTGTGTACTTGCCGGGATCAAGGCGCCCGGGATCTTTCGTGCGAATTGCAAGCCTGGCAGCCTCTTCGCCAAGTGCGTCCGGGTCGAAGCTGTTCGCGTCGGCGGATACGAATGAGGCCCAGCCTGAGCCACTGGAGTTGCCCATTGAAAGCACGGTGGCGCGTAGCATATTTACCGTGCCGACGACGTCAACACCCAAAGAGTTGCTTACCGCTGTGGTCTGTGAAGTGACACTGACGCCTCCTGCGGCGGTCAAACCATGCGTCGAAGAGTGCCCGATAATTTTCTTTACAGCTAAGGCACGGAGGGTTTCGTCAAAGTTGCCGGTGAAGTCATTTGCCGGGTGTCCTTTGGTGACCGGTCGCGGTTCAGGGAGACCGGGAAAGGCAGGGTCGGGCGGAGATGCCTTCGCGGCCTCCACTGCGATGCGGCAGCATTTCTCAATCGAGGCCGGGTCAATTCTGTTGGTTGAGGCAACGCCGCTTTTTGATCCAGATACGGCACGAATTGAGACGGAAAGCTCCGTTTCCATGACATTCTGGTGAATCCGGTTACCCGCAAAACGGGTCAGAGCCGAGGTTCCGCAGCCGACTATCGCCTCGGCGCTATCGGCCCCCGATGCTATGGCGCTGTCCACCGCGGTTGCCGCCAGCTCTCGTGCTTCGGTGCTAGCTTTGCTCATCGCCCAACCCCCACGGTGACATCTCTGAAACGAGCTGGCGCGCTGCCATGAGCGACATGAGCTACCTGCATCGGTTCGCCCTTTCCGCAATTCGGTATACCCCAGACTCTCCAGTGATCGGTTGAGCACACGGCATCGCAGGAGTTCCAGAATTGAGGTGTGACGCCAGTGTAATTAGGGTTTTTCACCATCTTGGTCAGGCGACCGTTTTCGATGAGCCAGCCGATTTCGCAAGCGAACTGAAAGTTCAAACGTTTGTCATCTATCGACCAGGAGTTGTTGGTCTCCAGATAGATGCCTCTATCGGTGCTGGCGATAAGATCATCAAGCGCCCATTGCCCTGGCTCAAGGGAAACCGTTGTCATGCGTATTAGCGGGATGCGATTCCAGCCGTCCGCTTTCATGCAACCGTTGCTTTGAGTTCCAAGTGCCGCGGCTGACTCCCGCGACGTCATGAAGCTCGTGAGCTCACCGTTGGTGATTAGATGATGCCGTTGAGCCGGCACGCCTTCATCGTCGTAGCCGAAAGATCCCAAAGCGCCTGGGAGGGTGGAGTCGATGGTGACGTTAACGTGCTCTGACCCATATCGCAAAACGCCTAGATCGGACAAGCCAAGAAAAGAGGTGCCCGCAAAGGCGGCCTCGTCGCCTAAGACGCGGTCGAGTTCGGTGGGGTGTCCAATCGATTCGTGCACTTGCAAGGCAAGCTGACTTCCATCGATTATCACGTCGTATTGGCCGCTTGGGCATGGTTGAGCGCTGGCCAGCGCCGCAGCCTGCTCGGCGATACGTCCGGCGTTGCCCGAAAGGTCCATCCGCTCGATTGCCTCCCAGCCTCCCTGGACCCAGTCGCCGGTGTGGGAGGTGGGGTAAGAGCGCGGGAACACCTCGTCGCCGGTGATGGCGTAAGCGGTGAAGCCCCCGCCTGACTCAACGTGCTCCTGGGTAATGTAGGAACCCTCGCTTGAGCCAAAGAACTTTTTCACCCGGTAAAAGCCCAATTGAGCTTTCGTGAGCTTTACTGCGGGCTCGGCTCTCAGTATCGCGTCCACCTCGGTCAGCAAGGAAAGTTTTGTCGAGATCGACACCTCAAACGGATCGATCTCGCAGGGGCCGGACCACGAGTCGGTTATCGGCCTGGACTCAGCCAAGACTACTGGAGAAGGGCCAGGACAAAGTGCGGAGGCGCGCGCGATGGAGACGGCTTGTCTAGCGGTGGCCGCCGCGTCGTTTTCGGTCAGATTCGCCGAGGAGGAAAAGCCCCAGGAGCCGTTGAAAAGCACCCGGACCCCTATCCCCATCGATGTAGATGAGTCGATGCCTTCGACCCTTCCATCGGCTACCGCGATCCCTTCCTGTGTGGTCTCCACGATTCGAGCATCGGCATAGGAAGCTCCCGCAAGCGCGGCGGCATTAAGCGCGGCATCGATAAATTCCCTCATTGAACTCCTAGCGAATTGCGGCAAACGGGGCGGCGGGGTTTACTCTTGCGCGTGAGGGCGGAGCCGTACGCGGCACCCAATTGTATCTTCGAGCTCCGGCATAGTCACGGCGTTCGGCCAACGGGGCCAGACTGACGAAATCCCCGGTTCGTGGCGCGTGTATGAAATAGCCGCCTCCTACATACATCCCCACATGGTGGATTGGTGAACCGAAAAACACCGCGTCCCCAGGCTGCAGGGCGGCAGGTGGGATTCTCTCGCCGCGCAGGAACTGGGCTCCAGAGTAGTGTGGGAGCTCAACGCCATGCTGCTTGAAGGTGTAGTAAAGCAAGCCCGAGCAGTCGAATCCGGCGGGATTCTTTCCTCCCCAAAGATAAGGCACACCGTAGTAAGCGAAAGCGGTCTCAACAGGCGACCCGGGCTCGATCCTGATGCCAGCCTCGTTTGCGCCCGACAGTATCGAGCGGAGCAGGGCGGTCTCCTCTGTCTGCCTTTGCGCGGCATGTTCGTCGAGCAGTTCGAGCAGCTCCAGCTGGGCGTTAGCCAGCATCTCCTGTCGTTCCTCGATGCGGGCCATGATCTCGAGTTGACGCGCTTTGAGTTCGAACTCCAGGGTCTCGGCGTGCGTTTGAGCTTCCCGAAGTCTATCTGCGGACTCCCTAACGAGGTCGCGCTGGGCGCGTAACTTCTCGGCCGCCGCGGCGTCTGCAGATCCAATCGCGTTCAGGAACTGAACCCGCGCGATGAGATCCTGGAAGGAATCGGATCCGAGCAGCATTACGAGGGGGCTCAGCGAGCCCTCCTTGTACATTTCGGCGGTGCGGCCATTGAGAAGCTCCATCTGCACGGAGTAAGCGTGCTCGGCGTTGGCGAGATCGACTTCGGTGCGTGCTATCTGCTGCCGCGTAGCCTCAAGGCGCGCCACTGCGGCGTTGTGCGCCTCGGCCGCTATGGACAGCTCGCGATCGAGGGCGTCGAGCTGCGCCAGAAACTCGTCGAGCAACTGCTGTCTACGAGCGAGCTCGGCTCTGAACTCCGCCGTTTCTTCGTCGACGGGAACGTTGATTGCCGAGGAAGAGTTGTCGGCTGGAGGAGTGCGCAACGGCGCCGGAGGCTGCGGTGTCGTACTGGCCGTTGCCGGGGGACTTGGCGTCGCGGAATCAATCGGGTTCGCATGCGCGGAGGCTGGGGCCGCAAGCAACGCCGCAGCTGTAATGAGTTGCGCCACGCACAGAGTAAATGTAGCGATGAATTGTCCGCCAGGCATATCTGCCTCTCACACATCTGTCACCTGAGATGCTTAACTGCAATACAGGTGCCATAGTGTTGAAAAATCTAACTAGTACCTAACAATATCATTAATCGGCTGGTTAAAGCTATCGACACGTGCTGCTCGCTTAAGTATTTGGTTGTAATGTGATGCCATCGTGTGTTACCTTACGTATCCGCCAAGAGGCGACAATATTGCGGGGTGGAGCAGTCTGGTAGCTCGTCGGGCTCATAACCCGAAGGTCACAGGTTCAAATCCTGTCCCCGCGACCAGGAAACTAGCAGGTCGGAGGCTTACAGGCTCTCCGGCCTTTTGTTTTGCATACGGCTCCATACAACAATTCTTACAACAGGCACTCTAGAGACCCTACTCTGGAACCTAGGAACATCTACCTGAACGAGTCATCTCCGCGTGGAGTGCCGCGACTGAATTGGAAGAGAGTGAGGAGCCACCTTCATTTGTCGAGCCGGCCCCTAGCCTTGAGATGTTTCCGGATGCTTCCAGCAGACTTGCATCCCCTGGCGCCTCGTGGTAGTTTGGCGTCGTTGTCAGTCGCGCCAGAGGGGCCGGTGAGCCACCGGGTAGGGATCTTGGCCCAGTAGGGCCGGGGGGGCATTTGTGAAACGTTTCCGAAGGCGGCTTTTGAGCCGCATGCTTTCGTGCGGCCTGTCAGTCGTACTCGTCTTGGGCCCTGTGGCGGAGCGTATGCCGATTGCGGCTGCGGCGCAGCCTCGGGAGGGCTTGGCCCGGA
>JAGXSC010000035.1 GCA_018334075.1 Actinomycetota bacterium | reverse complement strand
AGTTGTGCTCTTTCATTATTGTTCGGGCAACACCAACATCCTACCCGGTCATAGCCAAGCCTGTAAGCATCGTTGAAATCTATGCCTTCACCTAATATGTAGAGCCAAACATCGATATCTTTCCAATGGAAAATTGGGGATGCAACCTTTTGCTTTTGTATCTTTACTGATTCGGCATTATTCTCTACTCGGTTATACTTACTGCGACTTACGGATTCGTTTTTGCGAATGCCGTAAAAAGTTAAAATATCCATGTCACGATACAGACTGTTCAGTACACGAGTAATTGGTCCTGTCTTAAACATAGAGCAGCACCAGCGAAGCATGCGGGCAGGGGGACCAATGTCCTCACAAACCTCATAAAAGTCTTGTTCCTTGTTTTTTGCCGTCTTAAATATGGCTTTGGGATTGTTTTCCCTAAATCGCTTAGCATATTCGATAGTCAAGGGAAATTCAAGGGTAGTATCGCCGAAGATATGTACTAAGCTCGGATTACTTAAAGCCCGTACAGTTAAATCGGCGGTGACAGTTGAATCCTTGCCACCTGAAAACGAGATTACTATATTCTCACTCGGATATGCTTTTGCGGTGTCCCTTATAAATTCTGTTGCCTCATCAAAGATGTAATTCAGTCTTTCTGTGTTTGCTTTTATAAACTTATCTATAGTTTGATTGAAAAAGTCATAACTGTTCTGATCTTTGTATTTTTCAAGCTGTTCCACAATTTTGTCTGCAGAACGCTTTTTATAGGCACTGATTGGGATCATCTTAGATTCACCGTCAATGTAATAACGGTTATCTGCAGCCCAAACAGTTTTATTTATGTATTCAAGTGGCTTTGCAGTTAATATTTCAATCAGAAGGCGTTCCTCAGGGAATACCGGGCGTAAATCCGCACATAAATAAGAAGTTTCTTTTCCGCACAAAGGACATATATTTTTGTCAATTCTGTTTACTGATTTTATGATTGGCGTCTTGCAGTCATTACACCAATAGACCATGATAGGAATATCCTGTTCAGTGGCATTACCGCAAAGCTCGCAGGTTTCACTATTAGTTTCCCTGCTACAAATCTTACACCACATAACAAAACACCCCCTTACTTTCTCTATTATATCAGATTCGCTGTACCATAAAACGGACAGTAAATCGAATAAATCTTAGTCTCTTTTGTACTCTAAAATATCACCAGCACTACATTCGAATAATTCACAAAGCTTATTAAGCGTTTCGTAATCAACCCGCTCCATCTTGTCATGATATAGGTTTGAGATTGTAGTTCTCGCAAGCCCTGTTTTCTCATGCACATCTTTTATTTTGTATCTTTTTTCACCCATCAGCACGGATAATCTGCAATGTATCGACATCACATGCGCTCCTTATACAAAATTACAAGGAATATTATAACAGATATTAGTCGAATAATAAATAGATATGGCTGCATTTTTTAACCATATCTATGCAAATCTTATGTCCAAATAAAATGTTTTTCATGAACCTGCCAACACTAAAACCCTCAGCAGTATTGAGAGTTTTAGTCTTAACAGATACTATTTTCAGGCAGGAACAGCTTGTCAGCTGCCCCACCTCTTTTTTAATCGAAGTATGAAACCCTTTGGTTCATCACGATTCCGGATTTGAATTGGATCTCTATCAGATCGTCTTTTACGGCCTTTATGCTCTGCAGGAGCCTCCTGACCAAATCATTGTCAAATTCCCTAACCTCGCAGGTGGTTTTCTTCAGGCAGGCATCCATATCATCCAGCCTCTGCTGAAAATTCGCTGCCATTTTCTGCTCCCTCACCAGCTCCAGCTTTTTCTGCTTCAGGTCGTTAATCTGCTCCGAAATTGTCCTATATTTCTCATCAAAATCCTCTGTTATGGAGCCTTGCTTGGCATTTTCCTCTATCAGTGCCAGCATTTCACCCTGGAGCTTTTCTATCTGCCTGTCATATTCTGTGGGCACATTCTTAGTCGAGTAGCTTCCGATGACCCGTATGACGTTCTCCCGGAAGGCGCCTACAAACTCGCCGCGATTTTCCACGACGCTGTTAATGGCTGTCATTATTGCTTCATGCAGGATTTCCTCTTTGAACGTAGGGGAGTGCTTGCAGTTCTTGGTTCCGTTCTTCAGGCGGTTCTCACATCGCCATACAGCGCTTTTCTGGCCGTATTTAGACCATACCTGCCTGCGGTAAGGCTGGCCGCATTCCTTGCATACCATAATGTCACTTAATGCGAATTTGGAGCTGTATTTGCTTTTTTCCTTGTCTTGCTTTGCCCTTCGGGCTGCCGCAGTTTTGCTAAGGCTTGCACGTCTTGCTTTTTCCTCTTGCACCTGATAATAAAGGTCCTTGGGGATAATGGCTTCATGGTCATCCTCTATGTAATACTGGGGGACGATGCCTTTGTTCTTCACCCGCTTTTTGGTGAGAAAATCAATGGTATATGTTTTCTGTTGAAGGACGTCGCCCATATATTTTTCATTGCTCAGCATCTTGTCGATGACGCCTGGACACCACTGGCTCTTTCCTGTGACGGTGGTGATACCTTCCGATTCTAATATCTTTGTAATCTGTATGATACTGCTCCCTTCAAGGTAGAGGCGGAAAATACGTCTGACCAACTCCGCTTCCTCCGGTACGATGACTAGTTCGCCGTTCTTATCCTTTGTGTAGCCTAAAAACTTATTGTGGTTGACCGAGACGATGCCATTCTCAAACCGTCTGACAAGACCCCACCGGGTGTTTTCACTTAAGTTCCGGCTTTCCTCCTGCGCCTGGCTGCTCAGGATGGTGATTAAAAGCTCGCCTGTACCCTCCAGGGTGTTCACGCCCTCTTTTTCGAAGAATACGGCGACGTTCTTTTCCTTGAGCTTGCGGATGTTCTGGAGGCTGTCTACCGTGTTTCTCGCGAAACGGCTGACCGACTTGGTGATGACCATGTCAATTTTTCCGGCCATGCAGTCCTCGATCATGGCGTTGAAGTCGTCACGCTTTTTGGTATTTGTAGCGCTCTTCCCGTCATCGGCGTAGATACCTGCAAGCTTCCAGTTGGGATTACTCTTGATTTTTTCGGTATAGTAGGATACCTGGGCTTCATAGCTGGTTTCCTGCTGCTCCAGCGTGGTGCTGACGCGGCAGTATGCTGCAACCCGCAGGGCTTTAAATTGGGGCTTTATACTTCTGTCATACTCCGGCTTGGAGGGTATCATAGATATGCTTTTCTTTTTTGCTGTCGCTGTCTGCATCATTGTTTCTCCTTCCTTGGTTTAGTATTTGGCTTCCATGGTTAATCCGTTTATAAATTCAAACACCAGCCGATGGTCGGCGTATACCGTGATTTGCTTTATCACCGTCAGAAACAGTTCCTCATCGAATTCTGTGAGAGGCTCTCTGCCTGAAAACGCCTGCTTCATCTTTTCGGTGTTATATTCGGCGTCATCGATTCTTGCTGTTTTATAAAGGGCCTGTGCCCGCTTAAAAATAAGAGCCGGAAGTTCATTGGACGAATATCGCCCTTCTGCTTCCAGCTCCTTAATGCGCTGATCCAATCTATTAAATTCAGGGTTATTGGGAATTGGCTCTTTCTTGGTCTTCCGGTCGAGGATTTGTATCCTTGCCAAAATCCTATTGACTGCCTCGAGGAAGGCCTTTTCAATCTGTTCATCCGTGAGGAAACCGCATCGGCAGCACACTCGGTTCTTGTAAATATACCTCTTGCACTTCCAGAAGGACTTTTCCGACGTTCTGCCGCAGTGCTCTATGTATTTGCGGTAAACCTCGCCGCATTCTCCGCATCGGAGCTTTCCGGTGAATGGGTATTGGCGGTTCGCACTGTTTGGCTGGATGCTTCGCCCCAGCTGTTCACAGCGTTCCTTGCGGCGTTTCTGCACCTGCTCAAAAAGCTCGGTGCTAATCATCTGCGGATAGAACTCATCCCCAAGGTATTTGACATTCTCCAGTATCTTGCCGATAGAGCCGTGGTTCCAGGAGGCTTTGTTGTTGGCGTTTGGAAAGCCCATTTCGGTCAGCAGTTTTGCGAGGGCAGAGGTGGAAGTACCGGACAGATAGTCTGCAAATATCTTTTTTACAACAGCCGCCTTTGGTTCATCCAGCTGTATTTTACCCTCTACCAGCTTATATCCTATGGGCATGTGCCTTTGCATCATCCTCTATCGCCTCCTTCCTGCAGGGTTCGGACAGCTCCAGCCGGTTGATGAGCCGGAAGGTGATTTGTCCATTTTTCTGTACGATAACCTTGCCTATCGCCTGTAAAAATAAATCCTCACGGTATTCTTCAATAACGTGAGGATTGTTTCTGATTAACTCCAGCAGCTGCTCTGTTCCGGCGATTTCTTGGTCAAAGCCGTTGTTGTCCAGAAGCTGGCTCCTTTTCTTTTTCACAGCGGCAAGCTCTATGGTCAGGGCATTTTGCCGCTCTATAAACACTGCAGGATCAACATATCCCTTTGATACCAGTCTGCTGAGTATATGACCTTGCTCTGTAAGCTCCATGATTTTGTTACTGCATTCCCCGATTTCCTGCTCCTGCTGTTCATCCATCCGGAGCTTTTTAAGCGTATCCAGCAGGGGAGTGAGGATTTCTGTATAATTACTTACGAGCTTATTCCACATGACAGTGAAAGCCCATTGAACGTCATCCTCCCGGATTGCCTTTTGGCTGCATTTGGTGTTATCCAGAATATGCTGGCGACAGCACCATTGGATTTTCTCATAGGGTTTGCCGATGTAGATTTTCTGCCTCCGGAACATACCCCCGCATTCGTCGCAGAGGATTTTACTGCTGAAGGCATACCGGCTTTGGTATTTACTCGTATCGTCCACACCCATCTGCTTTCTGCGGTATTCAAAGATTTCCTTGACCGCCTCCGCCTGCTCATGCGAAATAATGGGAGCATGATTATCCTCAACCAGGTACTGAGGAAGCTGGCCCTTGTTTCTCTGCCGTTTAAAGGGCAGTACCTCTGTGGTCATGGTTTTCTGATGAAGCAGATTGCCTGCGTAAATAGGATTCAGCAGTATTTCCTTAATCACGCCGTCATTCCATTTCTCAGCCGAGCGTATGGTCGGGATTCCTCCGTCCGAAAAATCCTTGGCGATTGCATAAGTGCCCTTGCCGTTTAAGTATTCGCGGAAAATGCGTCGGACTACTGCGGCTTCTTCCTCCTGAATTATCAGTTCGCCGTTTTCATCCTTGGTATAGCCGTAAGCGGGAGTGCCGAGGATAAAGGTACCGTCCTGAAAGCGTTTGATCACCGCCCATTTGCTGTTGGTGGAGATGCTTTCAGATTCGCCCTGTGCCAGAGAGCTTAAAATGGTCAGCATCAGCTCGCTTTTCTCTGACAGGCTGTCGATATGCTCCTTTTCAAAATAGACGGCGACGCCAAGCCCCTTCAAACGGCGGATTGCCTCAATGCTGTCCACCGTATTTCTAGCAAAGCGGGTTAAGGATTTGGTGATGATCATATCAATTTTGCCGTCCTCACAGTCCTTTAGCATCCTCAAGAAGTCATCTCTTTTTGCAAGCTTTGTTCCGCTTCTTGCTTCATCGGCGTAAATTCCGGCAAACTGCCAGTCCTCTTGATTTTCAATCAAGGCGGTGTAGTATTCAAGCTGTGCGGTAAAGGAATTCTGCTGCTCACGGGAGTCGGTGCTTACCCGGCAATAGGCGCAAACCCGCTTTTTCGGCTGTAATTGCCGGACGACCTGCTGCTTGACAGGATCAATTTTTGTTATCTTTTTTGCCATGGTTTTTTCTCCTTTCTCTTGTTTTTGACTCCTGTTAGCAACACACAATACCACACAAGCTTTGAGATATCCAGGTGTTTTTACGCATATACCTTGGAAAGCTCCGGCGTGAAGGTTTGACGGTTCAATTCATCGATTTTTTTGTACTCGTCAGGGGAGATAAGTCCATTTCGGAGCATGATATCCAACAGCTTTACCGCTACCTTATACTTCACTTCGTTGGCTGCCTGATTTTTTGACATATTGCTCGCCCTCCCTTCATTACAAAGAAAGGGAAGGGCTTCGATAATCCAATTGGATTTGACCCTCCAACGGCGAATAAAGCTCCACGCCCAGCTGATCCAGACCTCGTAAAAAATCCAGCAATTTTGCCGTATCCCGCCCCAGGCGGTCTACCTTCTTTACAAGCAATACATCCATTCTGCCATCATCGACAGCCTTCATGACCTCTGCAAGACCGGGGCGGTCAGAATCCAGACCGCCTCCTATATCCACAGATTCACCAACGACTATAAATCCCATCTGCTCGGCGTAATCCATGAGCTCCCTCTTCTGGCCTTTCAGGACACCGTGGGCATCCTCCGGTGCGTCAATCCTGCAGTAAATCCATGCTCGCTTCTGGCTTCTATAACTTAAAAACTCAAGAGCCTCATCAACTCTCACAATCTGAATATTTGCAGGCTCCTTTTCGCCCAGCTGCATGGGTACCAGCTCCTTTATGATCTCCTGCAGAAGCCTCTGATCCGGGCAGCAGTTGATAAATTCGCCGAAGGTGTCCAGCAGCAATCTGTCCATCGTATCCGTCAGAAGCATCTTATCTGCTTGCTTCTTTTTCAGCATGATAAAGCTCGCAATATTGAATGGAGATTTCTCAAAATAGTATTCCTGACATTCTCCGTCAAGACCGTATACATATCCGATGATTAGTTCCTTCCTCAGCAATTGAGACAATGCTTCCTTTTTCATTTCGTTTTCCTCCCTGATATTTTGAATTTAATCTCAGAAGGATACGGCAGGACGGAAAAAAACCGCCCTGCCGCATAGTTTCCAAGATCAAAAAATGATCTGCTTGTTCTTCATTACGAATTGTCGCTTCTATTCGACACTAGTTCCCGAAGCGAAAAACCCTTGCGGCTTATAGGGCAACAACATAAACGGTTTGTGGTCAGCAAACCTCATAGGAATCTCACCTCTCCCAGGATCTCTGGAAGCCGCCCCCATTGCTTGAGTCTGTGGCTAGGCGGAAGTAGCATTATCACTGTCCATTTCATTGCGAAACAGTCCACCATAGACTGTTTTATGACCGGGCGTTCCCGCTCGTCACCTTCGATGCCATCGGTTCGACGGATAAAATTTATCCGCAGGCAGTCTTGGCGCGCCCATCAACGTCGCTGCCGCTTTTCACACAGCTGGACAGCTCATGTATTTATGCTGTCGGATATAAAATTTTCAAAGAACAACAGGGGAATAAAAAAATCCCCTCACTTCTTTAGGGAAAAAAGTGAGGGGGTGCACGGAAAAACTTTTTATTTTTCCATCATTTTTTTTAGTTTCTTAAGAATCCTGCTCTTGCGGTCATGTATTGTCATCGCGGGAATACCGCTTTCCTTAGACAGCTGACGCTCGCTTTTACCCTGAAGATAAAGCGCTGCGATGAGCATTCTTTCAGATTCATCTAGCATTTTGACGCATTGGCGCAGCTTTACGATCAACATCTCGGTTATGATCTTATCCTCCATGGAATCCTCTGCAGCAGAGATTATGTATTCTACGGAAATGCCTCTCACGCTGCAGCTTTCAATCGAGATATTGTTTGCCTCCGCAAGCTTGTCCAGGTACTTTTCCCTGTCTCGGCATTGGTAATATGCTTTATAGACCTCTTTGGTCACAGAGATGCGCTTGCCCCTAACGAGCAAGGAATAATTATTAACATTGTTATCCATGAGCTTGTCCTCCATTTCGTGAATTTGAAAATCCGAAAATGAAGAACAAGCGGAGGAGAACGGCAGTCAACACAATTCCCTTTTATACGACAAAAAACGCTCACTTGAATACAGTTCAAATGTGCGTTTAAGAATTTATATATCTTATTTTTAAGTTCTGATAGTTCTACTTGCCGGCCGTACTCTCCCCTTATCCAAAATAGATTTTCTTTATAGTGTCTAGTGTTTACTGAGTCGAATAAAGTTTTGTCAGCTTTATTACGCTCGGCCGCTATTCAATAGCGGCCGTTGAATATTTAATGCAGCATACTGAGTGAATATAAAAATCCCCTCCAAACTTGCGAGTTTGGGGGGTTAGACTTATCGGGCATGAAAAAACTCCCCGCCAAACTCACTTTTTTTTGTTGGGCGGGTTGCATGTTATCTTTTTTAACTCTTTATAAGGCACATAGATAAAGCTCTTTGTATTAATGCGTACCAATTATTCCTGTTTATATAGCTCTGTCAAATCGTTTCACCATCCAAATAGGAACTATAAACTGTTATTGGAGGTGAACTAATGGAACTTAATAATTTTGATAGACTTGGCAGTATCTTAAAAACTGCCCGAAAAGCAAAAGGATTTACACGAGAGCAGTTAGCTGAAATCATAGGCATAACTCCCCGCTATCTTATGTCAATTGAGAATGAAAATAAGAAACCAAGTTACGATGTCCTGTTTCGGCTTGTCCGAGAGTTAGGCATATCTGCCGATACAATCTTTTACCCGGAAAACCAGCATGCCGACACCAAGGCTGAACAAGTCGTACGGTTGTTATATTTGTGTGATGATCGAGAACTTAAGGTCGCAACCGCAACAATAAAGGCATTGCTGGAAAATAAATAATAATAGAACTTCCATTAAATAAGCTCTTTTCAGATGTCCCTAACACCTTAGCCAATGCTAAATCGTTATTTTATTTTGAATGTTCATCTATCTTCTAAGATTAAAAAACCTGCCGCAAAAAAGGGCAGGTTTTTGACACAATCAATGCGGCAGCCAGGCTATCATAGTGCTTATCAGTACCTTAGACCCTATGGCTTTGCGTCCCTGTCTTTAAACAGGTTTGCCCATACAATATTTAGTTTTAATTTCAAATATTTAAATCTCTGTATAATTGGCTTTATCTTGGGTTATACGATGGTTTTATTCATCTATAGCACGTTTTTTATAGGTCACCACAACGAGTGCACATGCGCTGACAACCCAAACTGCAATAACTGCTAACTGTGCCCAGATATCAGTAATTCCTGCCCCATTTTGTACTTCCGTGGCTAAAAGTTCAAGTTGGATGTTTGGCAGATATTTTACGAATGATAGTTGTGGGTACTCTGCCATTAAAGCCTTAAGAACTGTCCCGAATCCAAATAAGAATATTATCGGAAGTATAATTAGTGATGCTTCCATCACCGATTTTGTTAAAAGACCAAGTAATGTTCCGAGTGCAATATAGAAAAAGATGGAGACTAAAATTGCAAGGCCTACAATTAAGAAATTAGCAGGTTCGTAGCCTGTGAGTATAGCAGAAATTGTTACGGTTATTACTGTTAAAACAATGCTCAGCAAACTTTTTCCACTCAGGATTTCAAATGTGCTTGCCGGTGATAGTATCAGCCCACGCAACGTATTCTTTTCCTTTTCCTCTGCAATTAATGCACATTGAACGAATGCCGCAACTGCAGTAAACGCTAGATTGATTACCAAATAGTGTATCTCGATCGATGGCTCTTTTGCCCTCCCAAAAAGTATGGCCAAGAGTAATGGCATTATCACAGTGGTTAATACAAACATATTTTTTGATAAGTCCTTTATATCCTTTTCAAAAATGGCATACACTCTTTTTAAAGAAAATGTCATAATAATTTCCTCCCTGTCACTTCTACAAAAATATCCCCCAATGTCGGCTCGTTTGAATAAATAGATACAATTTGTCCGGCAGACATATAGGAATATAGCTCTTTTGCACCTTCAGGATCATTGTGTAATATAATCTTTCTTTCATCGGTTAACTCAACAGTCATCGTAGAATCTGAGAATTTTCTGCGTAGTTTTTTGGGTTCATCAAGCAATTGAACTTTTCCCTTATTTAAAAAAGCAACACGATGGCACAATAATTCTGCTTCGTTCATATCATGTGTTGTTAAAAAAATCGTTGTGCCTTTAGCATTTAATTGGCGCAAACCATCATGAATGTGCTTGGAATTTACCGGATCAAGGGCGGATGTCGGTTCATCCAAAAATAATAGTTCCGGTTCATGCAAAAAAGTTCGTGCCAACGTAACACGCTGTAGCATACCCCTAGAAAGTTTTGAGACAACTTTCTTTTGTTCATGCTGTAAATTCACCATTTCCAATACTTCTGAGATTTTTTTTAATGAAACATCGTATAGCTGACAATATAGCTTCAAATTATCGTAGACGGTTAATCGTTCGTATAAACCGCTGTTATCTGTAAGAACACCGATTTTTTTTCGATATCCCTTTTTCCTTAACGAAATGGACGGGACGCCAAATACATTAGCTATTCCGTCCGTCGGAAATAATTGATCGGTTAAAATTTTTATGGTCGTTGTTTTCCCTGAGCCACTCGGTCCCAGAAAACCAAAAATTTCTCCCTTCTTGACATTAAAGGTTACATCCTCTATCGCAGTCTGGTTGGCAAACATTTTCATCAACGATTTCACTTCAATTATATTTTCCATCTTTATTCCTCCCGATAGCCGTATGTTTTAATTTGTGCAGCCTCAGAATAAAACAAACTGCAGCCTAAAGCATTATATTTTCTGTAAAAAGAGCTATTTCAGGGTTGAATAAA